>CAMPKW010000022.1 GCA_946887425.1 uncultured Candidatus Saccharibacteria bacterium
TGGAACGATTTACCACGACCTTTCTTTATTCTGGCTCCAATGGAGGCAGTGACTGATGTTGTATTTCGTCATGTCGTTGCAAGTGCAGCAAAACCAGATATCTTCTTCACCGAGTTCACCAATGCCAGCAGCTACTGTAGTCCGCAAGGAGCGCATAGTACACGTGGACGATTGGCGTTTACCGAAGATGAGCATCCTATGGTCGCACAGATCTGGGGCAACAAGCCAGAACAGTTCTCTCAAATGGCAAAAGGCCTCGCCGAGATGGGCTACATGGGAATTGATATTAATATGGGATGCCCAGACAAAGCTGTCGTCAAAGGCGGCTCGGGTAGTGCGCTCATTAAACAACCGGAGCTTGCTGCAGAGCTTATCGCCGCTGCAAAAGAAGGTGGCCTACCGGTAAGCGTCAAAACTCGCCTGGGCTACAGTAATACTGATGAATGGAAAGAGTGGCTCACGCACATTCTCAGGCAAGATGTCGTTAACCTTACTGTCCATCTTCGTACGCGTAAAGAAATGAGCAAGGTAGACGCTCACTTTGAAATGATTCCACAAATCAAAAAGCTACGGGATGAAATAGCGCCGCAAACTTTACTTACCATCAATGGTGATATCCGCGACCGTCAACACGGCGAAGAGCTAGTGGAAAAGTATGGCATCGATGGCGTCATGATCGGCCGCGGCATCTTTACGAACCCCTATGCGTTTGAGGTAGCGCCACAGACACACAGCAGGGAAGAGCTGCTCAATCTGCTCAACCTACAACTTGATCTTCATGACAAATATTCAGCCGAGCTTGGTGAACGAAAGTTTGAACCATTGAAGCGCTTCTTTAAGATCTATGTGCGGGAATTCGATGGTGCCTCAGAGCTCCGAGAGAAGCTCATGCACACAAAAACAACCGACGAAGCACGTCAACTTCTCAGATAATCTCGAACCTCTACACAAAAAGATCCCCCGGGCCGTCGGCCCAGGGGAGCTTTCTCAAACAGAGGATCCAACTTAGCGTCGAATGCCTACACGAATCTCACTGCTACAGAGCACACCGCCCGTTGCCAGGTTATAGAGTGCCATGGCAGCCACGGCGAACTTTATCTGACGTTCGTCGTTCTCGCCGTAAACAGCACGAGCCGATGGATCGAATGCCCAGCAGTCAACGTTAAATGCGCTTCGGTCAGTCTTTGCAAGCTCCTTGCGTTTAAGTGTCGTACCGAAGATGAAGTTCAGCATGACTGCAAGTGCGTCATGAAGGCCAAGCATCTTCTCGATCAACACAGCACCGTCAGGTAGCCCCTTTAGGTAGCTGAGGGTTTCAGCACCTTTCGAGAACTCCGGCAGGTTCTGAAGCTCACGACGCATGTCCTCAATCATGACATCGTCGATCTCGATGTTGAGTTCTTTTCGCATGTAGTCACATAGACCATCGAGCATATCTGCCATGAATGCGAAGACGAGACCGAGCTTATCACAGGCCCCGCAGCCACTGCCGCCGTCCTTCGAATGATCGTGATCATCGAAATGGGCGCCAATGAGCAGTCCTTTTGATTGCAAGTGATCAACCATACGAGCGAATCGCTCAGCAGTCGTGCCAGCCCCGGTAATTCGACCGCCAGTTAGGATATCGGCAACAACCAGGGTCATTGTTCCACCTGCAGCATTTGGCGCCATCAAAAACTCAGCAACTTGTCGCAGAGTCTCAGACAAGCGCTCGTCGATACAGCGCGCAACCATCACACCATCAGCTTTACCGTACCAACGATCCGTCAACAGCTCGCGGACAAGTGCGTCAGCACGCTCCGCCTGCTTTGCGTCGCCAGGAGTTGGACCAGTTGATCCCTGTGCGATAGTAAACTTTTCAATAACTTGCAGCTGCATATGTAACAACCTCTTTCAATCGGTTATGTTTGTAGAAAGCCATGATTTATTGTACGCCTATCTTTTTCAAATACAACAAAAAAATGACGTAAAAAATACGCTCCGAGAGGAGCGTTATTTTTTGAAATACGTACATACAAGAGCCCGTCTCCTAAGATGCTTTCGTTTCAATGCCAAACTTATGCTCAATACTATGCTCAATATCCTCATTTAGCATACCGCGATTATTGAGATAGCCTAGCGCACGGACTCCCGATGCGTTTAAAGATCGCGTGGCCAAGTTCGCAAGGTAAGGGGATAGTTCATCATTATGAGCCGCCAGGAGGCTATCGACTCGCGCTGAACACTGCTCACGATAGGCCTCATAGCGCTTCAGAACTTTGTCAAATACCTCAGGAATGAAAACAGGGTGAGGGTGTTCGTTTTGCATATCACGCAGCACTTTGGTGACTTTTCTAGAGATAATCATTTGCGCACGGTAGTACTGTAGCTGCTCTTCTGGAAGTAACTTGCCACTACGCCGACGGTCAAAGAGTGTCTGCAGGGCATACACCAACCGATCAAACACATCCTTACGGTCAATGTATTTCGAAGGATCGATCGTGTCTTCTTGTGCGTATTCAATTTTTTCTTTTTGTAAGTTAAGCTTACCTTTAATTTTACGGAAAATAGCTTCTGACACCTCTTCATTGGCATACAACTGCTTCAAGGTAAATTCTTCTACTTGAATGGCAGCAAGATGTAGAGATTGTTCAAAGATCTTCTTGCCATGTGCCTTCATCAAATCATTTCGCTGAGCATACGCACGATCCAGCTTGGCCTTCATGTCTTTCTTCAGTTCGACATATTCGCTTTCTCGTACGAACCCTCTTGTCTTATGCGTATCGAAGCGTGATTCCGCCGTAAGTAGGTAATACACACCCAGATCGGCCTCATAGGCTTCCACGATAGGCTCAGGCTGGTTAATCTTAAGCTTGCGCACGATAGAGCCAATAAGCGGCGCCTTAACGAACAATGTAGCCAAAATACAACCTACCGTAAGCGCTAGCAACAGGTCACGTACCGAGTACTCAAGCGTCCATCCCGGCACAGTGACGTCTTCAGGAATGAGCAACACAATAATAATGGCGAGAGCTCCACGCAAACTACCCCACGCAAGCAGCAATTGCCACGAACGAGGAATTTTCTCTTCAATCTTTAATGCATTGAGCGGCAGAATAACGGCAAAAATCGTTACCGCGCGCACAAATGCGACAACAACAATCGTGAGAAGAATTGGCAAAATGAGTGATCGCACGTCAATTTTTGAAGACGCAAACAGCAAACCTGCTAAAAGGAACACGAGTGAATTAGCCATAAAAGCGACGTGCTCGGTGACTTTTCCAAGATACTCGTCGGTCTTTGGGCTGAGTGTATGCCGTGAGTAATTACCAAGAAACAGAGCTGCTATCGTCGTCGCAATGATTGAAGAGATATGAATATTGAGGCCAAAGAGTCCTTTTTCGTTGATGATTTCGCTGACAATAAACACGATATGAGCGGAAATCAGAAGAAGTGTCACGGTGACGAATTCATTTGACTTTGTGAAGCGCAGTGCACGAGAGAAAAGAGTCGCCATCAACAAGCCAAATATAACACCAAAAATCACCATACCACCAAACATCATCACGCCTTCGATAACCGTACTGGATCCGTTAAATCCATGCTCGATGATCGCAAGGATAACAAGAAAGAGCGCGACTGCCGTTCCGTCGTTGAATAGGCTTTCACCTTCAAAAATCATTGTGAGCCGCTTTGGTGCGCCAAACTCCTTGAATAACGCCAGTACTGCTACAGGGTCTGTCGACGAAATAATCGCACCAAATAGCAGCGCGACAACAAAAGGAATAGGTATGCCGACGTACGGCAATGCAAAAAACAGTAGTCCAGCAATTGCAAATGTCGACAGCAGCAATCCAACAACCGCAAGCAGTGAAATAGACCACACGTTATCGACCATTCGCCGAACATTCATGTTGAATGCAGACTCGAAAATCAAAATTGGCAAGAATATGAAAAAGAGCAACTCTGGCGTTAGGGTCAATTCGCCCAAAAATCCGAAAACATCCTTTAGCACAGGCATATGAACAATCGGCACAATCAATAGCCCCACCAAAACTAGTAGCACCGTGTAGGGCACCTTTAGCCGCTTGGCAGCAAAATACACACCCGATGACAGGGCGAGTAGTGAGAATAGCGCTAATACAGATTCAATTTCTAGCATAATGACCTAAATTATAGTACGCCCGTTCTACTCATATCACAAGTGGATAGCCCATCTTTACCATGTTTAAATAACCACACTTGTTACGGTGTGGTTATTTAATGGAAACTGCAAGGTATTAGCTGCGACGATGACGTCGGCGAAGGCCAGCAACCTTAAGTCGAACGGCATGGCGGTCAACTAGCTGATGAGCCTTTTCAAGATCAACTTGATTCTTGGCACTATCTCGCATAGCAATGGCACGCTCGAGCGCCGCCTGGCTTTCGGCTTCAACGATATCATCACCGTGGTCAGCTTCATCAACAAGCACACGAATTTTCTTTTGTGAAATCTCGACGACACCGCCAGAAATCGCAAAGTACTCGAGACGATCGTCTTTGTCCTCTTTGGTATGACGAACCGAAATAGCGCCAGGTACCGCAAGCGTCACCAGTGGTTCGTGACCAGGGAAGACTGCAATGTCACCAGCCGCAGTCGGCATCATGACTTCGTAGACTTCCTGGTCGACCTTCACTCCTGCGAGCGTGATGAGCTGAAGATTCATGAACTAGTCCTTCTTCTCGCTTAGTGGGCCGGCTGCCATGTAGAACCAGCTCTCAGGCTTGTCGTCGTACTTACCGGCAAGAATGTCAGCAGCATCACGAATTGTATCTTCCAGCTTGATGTAGGCACCAGGAGCACCGGTAAACTTCTCAGCAACGAAGAATGGCTGAGCCAAGAAGCGTTGGATGCGGCGTGCGCGGCCAACAATCTGCTTCTGATCATCTGACAATTCTTCCATACCAAGAATCGCGATGATATCCTGAAGCTCCTTGTACTGCTGAAGTACGCGTTGAACTTCACGAGCCACGCGGTAGTGCTCTTCGCCCACGATCTCTGGGTCGAGGCTGCTTGATGAGCTGTCGAGCACGTCAACGGCAGGGTAGATACCAATTTCCGTCAGTGCACGGTTCATAACGATCGTTGCATCAAGGTGAGCAAAGGTCGTTGCAGGCGCCGGGTCAGTAAGGTCGTCCGCAGGAACATAGACTGCTTGAACCGATGTAATCGAACCCTTCTTTGTACTCGTAATACGCTCTTGAAGCGCACCCATCTCCTGCTGGAGGTTTGGTTGGTAACCAACCGCACTCGGCAAACGGCCAAGTAGGGCGGATACTTCTGCACCAGCTTGAGTGTAACGATAGATGTTATCAATAAAGAGAAGAACATCTTTACCTTCATCACGAAACGCTTCGGCCATTGCAAGACCAGAAAGCGCAACACGGAGACGAGCTCCAGGCGGCTCATTCATCTGACCAAAGACAAGAGAAGTTTTATCGAGCACGCCCGCCTCTTCCATTTCGTAGTAAAGGTCATTACCTTCACGAGTACGCTCACCAACACCAGCAAATACTGAGTTACCTGAGTGGAACTTGGCGATGTTGTTGATCAGCTCGGTAATAAGAACCGTCTTACCAACACCAGCACCAGCGAAGAGGCCTGCTTTACCACCCTTGGCAAGTGGAGCAATAAGGTCGACGACCTTAATACCAGTTTCAAGAATCTCAGCCTTGTTTGACTGCTCCGAAAGGGCAGGTGGTTGACGGTGTATTGAAGCTGTCTTACCCTTTGGCGCAGGCTTATCGTCGATCGGCTCGCCAACAACGTTAAACATACGACCTTGAGTATCTGCACCAACTGGCACCTGAATAGGCGCACCGGTCGCAGTTACTTCGGCTCCGCGCTTCAAGCCGTCGGTGCTTGAAAGTGCAATAGCACGAACAGTGTGCTCATCGAGGTGCTGAGCAACTTCGAGCGTTACCGTACGATCGCCGTCTTTAATCTTAAGTGCGTCGTAAATCGCCGGCAATGCGCCGTCGAATTCAACATCAATCACCACGCCGACGACCTGGATGATTTTTCCTGTATTCTTACTCATTGTTTTCTCCTTCATAACTAATCCTTCAATGCCTCTACTCCACCTGATATTTCTGCAAGTTCCTGGGTAATCGCCCCTTGGCGGGCTTTATTCATTTCGAGCGTCAGGTCATCAGCAAGGTCGCTTGCGTTGTCTGTCGCGTTTTTCATGGCAACCATACGCATACTGTATTCACTGGCGCGAGCATCGAGCAGAGCCTGGAAAATCTGCGCACCGATAAGTCGATACACAACACCATCCAACACCGTTTCAAGATCCGGCTCATACACAGCTTCACGTACCTCATCACTCACGTCAGTTGGCGTAAAACCAGCTGGCAGAATGCGCTGCGTACGCGCCGTTTGCGTCAGGCTACTAATGAACTCCGTATAGACAATATCAACAGCGTCTACTTCACCAGATACAAATAGATCGCGTGCGGTATCGAGCATTGCGTACAATTCATGACCGGCAGGATGGTCTGGCAAATCTTCGTAAGCACCGAGAACGGTGACGTTTTTTAATCGTGACACAAATTGAGTTGCTTTGCGACCAACGGCTATTGTTGTCGTTGTAACGCCCGCCTCGGTATCGGTAGTCATTTCCCGTACATACTGCTTAATAACATTGCTGTTATATGCACCTGCAAGGCCTTTGTCTGACGCAATCACGATCAGTAGGCGAGATGTCACTTTGCGACCCGCGAAGAGTGGGTGCTGTTTTGTCACGCCTTGACTTGCCAAGTACGTCAACAGTTCGCTCGCTGCAAGCGCGTACGGCGCTGAAGCCTTTGTCGACTCCTGCGCACGACGCATCTTACTCGCTGCAACCATCTGCATCGCCTTCGTAATCTGCTTGGTATTTTTTACCGAGCGGATACGCGACTTCAATGCTTGGGTTGAGGCCATAAACTATTAACCCTCAAATCCCTTTGCAACTGATAGTGCAACTTTTTCGATTGTTTTATCTAGCTCTTCGGTTGGCTTGCCGCCCTTGTTGAGCTCGCGCATGTCATCCTTGTGCTCAGCCCAGAGACGAGTCATAAGCGCTGTTTGCGCATCTTTGATCTTATCTACAGATACCGAGTCAAACATACCACGAGTCACAGAGGCGATACTGACATATTGCTCCCAGATACTCATCGGCTGGTACTGTGGCTGCTTCAAGAGCTCAGTAAGGCGCTGACCGCGGTCAATCTGAGACTTTGTCGCCTCATCAAGATCGCTACCAAACTGCGCAAAGCTCGCAAGCTCACGGAACTGGCTAAGACCAAGCTTCAGGTGACTACCAACAGATTTAACTGCCTTTGTCTGAGCCGCACCACCAACACGAGAGACCGATAGACCAGCAGAGATTGCTGGGCGAACACCCTGGTAGAACAAGTCTGTTTCGAGGAAGATTTGACCGTCGGTAATCGAAATAACGTTGGTTGGAATGTAGGCCGAGATATCACCAGCCTGAGTTTCAATGATCGGCAGGGCGGTGAGTGATCCAGCACCGAGTTCGTCGGATAGCTTCGCCGAACGTTCAAGGAGGCGTGAGTGAAGGTAAAAAACATCACCTGGGTACGCTTCGCGTCCTGGCGGGCGACGAAGAAGGAGTGACATCTGACGATAAGCAACGGCGTGCTTAGTAAGATCGTCATAAATCATGAGCGCGTGCTGCGAGTTGTCACGGAAATATTCACCCATGGCTGTTCCAGCATATGGCGCGAGGTAAAGCAGTGAGGCTGGGTCAGATGGACCGGTTGCAACAATGATTGTTTGGTCCATAACGCCTTCTTCTTTGAGGCGGTCAACAAGTCGAGCCACCTTTGAAAGCTTTTGGCCAACAGCAACGTACACGTTCACAACGCCACTCTTTTGCTTAGCCTGGTTGATCATCGTATCGATAGCGATAGATGTCTTGCCAGTTTGGCGGTCACCAATAATAAGCTCACGCTGACCACGACCGATAGGGAACATGGCGTCAATTGACACGATTCCCGTCATAAGTGGTTCGTGAACCGATTTACGGCCCATCACACCAATCGCTTCGCGCTCTACGAGGCCAGTTTGCTTGGTTTTAATTGGCGCGCCACCGTCAAGTGGACGACCAAGTGGGTCGACGACACGGCCAAGAAGCTCTGGACCAACCGGTACACTCAGGACTTCGCCCTTAAGAGTTACCTTGGCACCAGCGCGAACTTCGGCGTCGCTACCAAGTAGTACCGCGCCGATTTCGTCTTCCATAAGGTTAAGGGCAAATGCCTCAACCACACCGTTATCTGTTTCAATATGCAACACTTCGCTATAGCCAGCTTCACGGAGGCCGTGAATCCAAGCTACGCCGTCACCAACTCGGACGACAATACCGACTTTTTCAAGCCCTTCGGTCGTCTCTAACTTGGCGATGGCGTCGCGGAGGTTTTTCGAAAGTTCTGTTACCGATACTTCGCTCATGTTATTCCTTATCAATTGTTATACTTTACTTGCTTTTAATGTTGTCAGCTTGCGTCGGATCGTCCCGTCAAGCTCTTCGCCAGCAAGACCGATCTTAGCACCACCAAGTACGTCCGGCTCGACTCGAGTCCGCAGCTGAACGGTCACGCCTGGGTGCTGTGAGGCGACAAACTTTTCAATTTGCGCCTGCGTCTCAGCGGTTAGCTTGCGAGCTGTCACGACATCTGCAATCGCAGTGCCGCGCGCTAGCAGTGCCGCCTCTATATCGCGAACGATGAGCTCAAGCTCGCTGACACGCTTCTTTTCGATTAAGTAGGCAGCTAGCTCCTGAAGCACAGCCTCTTTTTTGCCCGCAAGTAGCTGATCTGCGCTATACTCGGCGAGCTTGCGACGACTTAAGCGCGTAGCCATCTTAGCGTGCTTCCTTTACGGCTGCCGCAATTACCTTGCTATCAACCTTGTCCGAAAGTGAACCACCAAGTACTTTCTCAGTTGCAAGCGCGACAAGATCGAGTGTTTCATTGTGAAGCGTCTTTTGCGCCGCGATCACATCTTTTTCGATCTGCTCCTTAGCACTCGCCACGATGGCTTCAGCTTTCTGCTTAGCTTTGCCTTCCGCCGCTTCAATAGCAGCTACGGCTTCTTCCTTGGCAGTCTGCACGATGTCCTTAGCCTGGGTGCGTGCTTCTTTGAGAAGTTTTTCAACTTCCTTTTCAGCTCGAGCGGCTTTCTTTTCAGCATCATGAGCTGCCTTGGTGCCAGCTTCAATCTGCTCCTGTCGCTCATCAATAATTCGAACGAATACCGGGTAGACGAACTTCCCAAGTATCACGACCAAGATCAAGAAGGCCACAATCTGCAGAACAAGCAACTGCCAGTCGATACCCAATGACGTCAAGACGTCGGGATTCGCCGTTTCGGCCGCCGCGGTAGCAAGCGCTTTAAATGATGTTAGATAATCCATGTAGGGTAGGGTCCTTAGGCTTTAGCGATGAATGCAACGATAATACCGATGATCGCAAGCGCGTCAGCAAAGACGATAGCTGTAATCATCAAAGTACGGATATCGGCAAGTTTTTCTGGGTTACGACCGAGCGCGTTGAGTGCTGCTGCACCAATCAAACCGATACCAAGTGCTGCACCAAGTGCTGGCAATGCGTATGTAAGGCCGAATGCTAGTTGTTCCATTATGTGTTGTCTCCTTTAAATTATTACCTAAATTATACTGACTTTACTCAGATCATTCCAGTTGAGCAGCCGTTTTGGTGGTATCAACAGGGGAATGATCATGAGATTTAGCGTGTGATTCGTCGTGGCCGTGGCTTTGAATAGCTAGTGACGTAAAGATGAGCGTCAACACGAAGAATACATACGCTTGGATAAAGCCGATGAAGAGCTCGAAGCCCATGAAGACTGGCAGGGCGACGCTCGCAAAGTAGCCAGTTAGAACACCGATCACCATCAAGAGTACTTCGCCTGCAAACGCATTACCAAACAAACGGAAGCTTAGGGCGACAAGACGAGAGAACTCACCGATAAACTCCAAAATACCCTCGAATGCTCCAATAGGATCTTTGATTGGATTGCGAAGATAACGACCGATATTGCCAAAAGCGCCATGTTTTTTGATGGCATACACCTGTGAGGCAACGACCGTAATGATTGCAAGAGCAAAGGTGAAGTTTAGATCGGCCGGAAGGCCACGGAAAAGCGGGATGCCGTTCCATTCAATTGCACCAACGCCAGGCAGTACGCTGACCCAGTATGTCACGAGAACAACAAAGAACATTGTCATTGCAAGCGGGAAGATCTTGCGAGCAGTCTTCTTGTCACCGATAATTTCTTCGGCTTGTTTCAAGAAACCCTCAAAAGTCCACTGCATCAATCCAACGAAACGGTTGTATTTGCCGCGCTTTAGCTTGCCAGCAGCGTAAAAGAGGAGCGCGATTGCAACAAGTGAGCCAATAACGCCAAGAATCATACTGTTTGTTATTGGGAACGAGCCAATGTGAAATACCGCCTCAGGAGCGAGACTAATATGAAGATCGAGTGCTGCAAAAGTATTGGTCATGTATTATTTATTCACTTTCTTTAATTGACGCGCGACGAGCAGTCCGGCAATAGTTGAACCAAGGATGATACCGGCAATGGTCAGCCACGGCTTCAAGCCAAATGCTTTATCACTATAGACGCCTGCAATAGTGAGGCCGATAGTTGGAATAAACATTCGCCAAGTAGTATCAGCAATTGTGCCCAGCAATAAAACAACCGTCGATTTTGTCGGCGGTACTGGCTTATCACCACTGTCGTTTTGTGATGTGCTCATGTACTTATATACTGTAACAGTGAAGATAGGATTTGTAAACGATGCCTCGTAAAAATAGCACGCCAAAGCACGTGCCATTTCGTTTTGCCAGCAACTGTCAGACGAAGCGTCGCTTTACGTCCGAAAAAGAGGCCGTATCTGCAGCCGATCATCAGATGCTCGTACGTCACGATCTTGAACTAACCGTGTACAAATGCGAACTCTGCGGCGGCTGGCATCTTACAAGACAAGAGCGCTAAAAAACCGTCAGCGGCAATACGTTTGTATAACGATTGGCTTTTGGCGTAGAGCTATTGGTTGTCGTCCCGTCACCTAACTGACCGTTAGAATTATTTCCAACTGTATATACTTTGCCATTTGTCGTCAAAATAACCGTTGTTCCAAAGCCAGACTGCACTTGTTGTGCACGGACTGAACTGCCATCAATTACCTGCATAGTAGTAGGGGTGGATCGCCCAGTCGTCGTACCGTCGCCAAGCTGGCCATACCCGTTACTACCGGCACCATAGACCCTCCCGTTATCACCAATGACGTACGTATTACTTGAAGGCGACCCAATACCGCCGTACGACGTCGTAGCCGTACTTACAGCCTTTACACCAGCCGGAAGTATGAATTTACTCCCCGTAGGACGAAATGCACTGTTGAGTCCCGCGTAGCCAGCTCCAAACCCTAACTGACCTTGGTCGTTCAGGCCGGCACTCCACACCTCGCCCTGATCAGTCAACACCGAGACAAACCATTGGTCTGTTGTCACCCCTACGGCCTTAGATCCAGCAGGAAGGTCAAAGTCGGTAAGCGTATGCGAGTTCCGTGGCCACCATTTTTGATAGCTAGTACCATTGCAAGTCCAGAGACGTAGCGTCACGCCATCGCCACTTCCATTCTCGAGGCACTTTGCCGACTGCCAGTGATAGATGTTATTATCAATATCTAGCCCAAATCTTTGATTGGCTGTTCCGTTACAAACAGCTAAGCGAATCGTCACCCCATCACCATTAATGTTTTCCAAGCATTTCCCGCTGGTGAAATTTTTGATTTCATGTTGCTCTGTCATGCGCCATTCCTGCGCAGCAGTGCCATTGCAAGTGTAAACTTGCATATTTACACCATCGTTACCATTGTTATCAATGCATTTCCCAGCACCAACATTATAGAGGGGCAAGCGAGCATTACCCAGCTGACCGTATACATTGTATCCCGCAGCCTTAATCCCTCCAGCATCATCAACTATATATATAGAGTCACCATCAAATGCAATCTGCGTAGCCTTTGGCTGACCAGCGTTGCCATAGGGTCCAATCTGAATTGGTGTTGACGTTGAATTTTGCGTACCATTTGCAAGCTGACCTACATTATTCATCCCCCACCCATACACTCGACCGCCTGCCATGCGCAGGTATACATTGGAACGATCGAGTGTCATGTTCGTAGTCGGAATTGTATTCGGGTCATTGATATTTGGCGTAGGTAGCGCAACTAATGCTGGGGTTGATATATTTGCACAGCCGCTAATCGTATATCCACTCCCGACAATACCCTCGCCACACGTACCCGTGCCATACACATAATTATCAGTCGTCAAAACAAATGTCGCGTGCCCTAGAGCGCCAACATATTTAGCTTTTTTTCCTGCGGGCAAATTAAACCGCACCGGAGTTGAGCGATCAATAAAAGTACCATCGCCAAGTTGACCATTATTATTCTGACCAGCCCCATACACTTGACCAGTATCCGTAATGACAAACATATTCCTCCCAACAGAAAGAAAATTCGTAAAGGCACTGACCGGCTTTTGACCGGCAGGTAAATTGAAGGGAGTAGGGGTTAATGTGTCGCTCGTAGAGCCATTACCAAGATGACCGTAATAGTTGTTTCCAACAGCCTTAAGTACACCATCGGCTGCAATTGTCGTAAAGAACGCACCACCCCCACCGGCCGTATGGTATCCAAATACGACACTATTAAAACTTACATCTGCTCCAATGCGTGCACTCACCGTGCTATTGTATGTCCTCCAGGCCGTGCTATTTGAGGTACGAAGCAATGTCACCGTACTACTGGCAGAGATCATCTGCGAATTTGGACCCGAGATTGGCGCCTCAACCGTATACGTAGTTTGAATATTCCCGCGATTCAGCACATAGCAGTTTGTTCCGCTCGTGCACGCATCACCTCCACTACAGCTGGTATTTGGACGAAGCGGCTTTCCGCTCGCACCCGCACCCCAAGTAGGAGTATAGTTATTTGCCTTCAGACATGCCTGGGCCATTGCGACACCAGACTCCGCCGCTTCATTGGCGAGCTGCTTAAAATATTGGTCGTTCAAGGCAGTGCGAATCGAGCTTACTGCCGTAACTGACGAAAGAAGTACTGTCAGCAGGACAATAGAAGCAATGAGCACAGTAGGAAGCGCAAAGGCTGCTGTCTTTTTTAGATGCATATGGTTAAATTATAGGGCGTATTGCACAAATAGTGCAACATGATTATTTAGTGTATAATGTATAGTAATAATACAAAGGCAAGGGGAACTTCATGAGCGACACTACAACACCTGATATCACTATCTATAGCACGAGCTGGTGTGCGTTTTGCCATACCGAAATGCAGTGGCTCGACAAGCTTGGCATTCCATATGTCACCAAAGACGTTGAAGCCGACAAAGAAGCATATGCCGAACTAATGGCAAAAAACGGCGGCAACTACCAAGGCGTGCCTGTCACTGACATCAAAGGCGAGATCATCCTTGGATTTGACCGTCCGAAGCTTACTGCTGCCATCAAGGCAAATAACCTTCAGCCAGCCGCGTAGCTCAAAATTTCAGCACAAAAAATACCATCCTACATTGGGATGGTATTTTATTACGACAACGCCTACACTTTGCCGACTTGTATAAACTCGCCACCAACCGCATCACGGAAATAGCCGTCGTGGCTTACATACAAAATAGCGCCAGAATATTTACCGAGCGCCGTCTCCAGCTCTTCGATGCTCGGTAGGTCAAGGTGGTTGGTTGGCTCATCAAGAATAAGAAGCTGCGGGTCATTCGCGAGCATCGAGATCAGTTGGAATCGCGCTTTTTGCCCACCAGAGAGCCGCTTGATCGGCGTCTTGCCGTCACCTTCATTGAAGAGATAGTCGCTTAGTAGTCCGCGAATCTTCGTCGTTGAAATAGAAAGCTCGCGGTCAAGATACATTCGCTCAATTGCATCTTCAAGCGACAGGTCAAAATAGGTCGGCTTTACTTCTTGCTCGTATACGCCAATACGAATTTGCTTGTCGAGCGTAATCTCACCGTCAAATGTCTTGATATCGGCATCGATACCCGGAACAGTATTAGCAAGTAGCGCCTTAATGAGCGTCGTTTTACCAGCGCCGTTACGGCCGCGAATCTCAAGCGCTTCACCCTCACGAAGATCAATATTAACGCCGTCAAACAGGGGAGCGTCACCATACCCAAGGCTGAGCGACTTAGCGCTCGCCAGTACATGCTTCGAGCGACTTTCATCGTTCTTCAGGCTCATACGAATATTCTTCGACTTAAACTTATCGTACTGAGCAGCAACTTTATAGTTAAGATTAGCGGCCGATTCTTTATCTATCCAAAATGTCGGCTTTTCTTTAGCCTGAAGTTCACCAAGCTCTTTGCGACTCACTTCTTCAAGACGTTTAAACTTCTGAATCGTGCCTGGGTTGCGTGATTTTTCTTTGAGGCGCTGATAATCAAGCACCTTCACCTTGAGATTGGCGATGCGCTTTTCGATCATTTCAAAGTCATTCATTTGAGTACCGGTACTGACGGCATTTTGCTTCAGGTAAGCATCGTAATTACCCTTGTAGCTCACACTCTCACCGTCTTTCAGCTCGATAATTCGATCGACCTCATTTAACACATCGCGGTCGTGGGTAATAACCAGCATTGCCTCGCGAGCTGTCTTCATCCACTCTACATACTGGGCCTTGGCGACATAATCCATGTGGTTTGTCGGTTCGTCAACAAGTGCCAAGTGCGCATCAGAGTGCATGACTTTTACGACCTCAACTAGTCGTTTTTGACCACCAGATAGGGTCGTGAACTGACGATGCGCAATGCCCGAGAGCTGGAAATTATCAAGCTCACGCTCGATCTGCTCTTCAATTTGATAAAAGCCTTTGTCGTCAAACCGCATGAGCGCCTGCGTATACTCATCAATTAGGGTCATGTCATCACCCATAGTCTCTGGGTAGGTTTCGATAATATGACTCAGTTCCGCATATTCAGGAAGCCCGGATAGTACGTACTGGAGCACTGTCGTATCATCAAGATCGTGGTGCTCCTGCTGCGTGGCAACGACAACCGTACCGCGTTTGAAAATAATTTCACCTGTAAAGTCTTTATCGGCTCCGGTTACAATGCCAAACAGGGTCGACTTACCAACACCATTGCGACCAATTACGCCGATTTTTTCGCCATCATCGATACTGAATTTGATCCCACTCATCAAGACCTTCGGGCCAAAGCTTTTTTCAGTAACGGTAATATCAGCGATCATCTGTACCAGTGTAACAGAACAGGGGTAGAATTGACATACACTCCCAAGAATTTCCAATCGGGTATACTAAATGGTATGTCAAAGCATCATTTCGATTTCAAAGGGGCGCGCACTGCGTATTGGAGCTACCACAATACATCGCTCCCGACTATCGTCATGATTCATGGGTTTCGTGGGACACACCACGGCCTTGAACGAATCGTCGAGCGGTTACCTGAATACAACGTCATCGTACCGGATCTGCCCGGATTTGGTGCCAGCCAAACCTTTACAGATAGTGCTCACAACCTCGAGCAGTACATGGAATTTGTGCATGCATTTATTCGGCACATCTCTGCAGACACACCGCCCGTGCTTCTCGGGCACTCTTTTGGCAGTATTATAGCTAGCCACTACGCGGCAAAGCACCCAGACACCATCACCAAGCTTATTCTCGTTAATCCCATTGGAGCGCCGGCGCTAAAAGGACCCAAAGCAGCCATGACTCAGCTAGCAATCTTTTATTACTGGCTTGGACGGGCGTTACCCGAACGCGTGAGCCATTCATGGCTGTCCGCGAACTCAATCGTCAAGATCATGAGCATCTCAATGACAAAAACAAAGGATCCAGCCACGCGAAGGTTTATTCATCAACAGCACCTCACGCACTTTAGTACCTTTGCTTCACCGCAAGTAGTAGCAGAAGCTTTTCGCACATC
>CAMPKW010000023.1 GCA_946887425.1 uncultured Candidatus Saccharibacteria bacterium
GTGGCGGAAGCGTGCCGCATCATCAAGTACCATCTTGCAGTCACCGGCAACGAGCCTGTTTTGCTTCGTGAGAATAAGCGGGTTGATTTCGATCAGGGTCGCGTCATTTTGAATAAAACACTGATAGAGATTTTTAACCATATCTTGCAGTGCGAAGCTGTGCGATTCAAGTCCGTAATACTCGGCTAGGTGCTCGCCGGCAATTTTGTCATTATTGCCATCAAGCGCGATATGCAAGAAGTTGGCGGAGTCGTTCGATTCCACTTCCATGCCGCCATCGCGGTGGGCAACGATTTCGACTGTCGTGTCCACTCGATTGATCAATATAGCGAGGAAGAGTTCGCGCGCGATATCAAGCTTTTCTTCGGCAAGCAGAACGGAAGGGGTATGTCCTTTGATTGAAAGTGAGAAAATATCTTTGATTATGACGTCTAGGTCGGCAGCTGTTTCGGCAACCTTGATGCCACCAAGCTTTCCGCGTCCGCCGACAGGAACCTGGGACTTAATGACTACCGGCAGGCTCGAGCTCGGAGTGGTGTTTGGGCTGATCAGTTCTGAACGCGGTGTAGGAATTCCCGCACCCTTAAGGAGTACTTTAGCTTCATATTCAAGCAAATTCATATAGGGTCTAGTATAGCACCACCTCAGATATCATAGCTGATGATAGCTGGGGTGGTGAGGACGGGAACCGGCCTCACCGGTATCTCTAATTGCGTGTCCGCTGGGCGGTGAATTGGCAGATGCCGTTGAGGGTATTGAGGCTGACTTTGTAAGACGCGCTCCCAGCTTCCTGTGCAGACAAGCTGTTCAGGTCGAACTCAACTTGCTTGGCAAGGTGTGCCAAATCGCAATCAACCACGAGATTAACACCGTCGATGATCCTGGGTGCATCGTAACGCACTGCGGATGTATCTAGAATCGTCAGGCCGTACAGCTCAGTGGCGATTTCTGCTACTTTACTGCGACGAAGGTCTTCGGATTGAATATGGTCCATGTTCCCGTCCTTGGGTGGTAGTTGTAATAGCGTTTCTGATAAACGCGTGATATATATTATATCATATTTATATAAAAACTACAATCATTTGCCTATCCTTAAAGTCAACGGGTACTATAGAGAAAAGACATGGAGGCTAGTATGAGTGAATTTACACGAGAAATTGAACACTTGGTTAAAGAAGCTGGTTATACAGATAAGTCGCAGATTATAGAGAAAATCAGGCAGCTTATTACGGCTGCTGGCTACGAAATAGTCGAGCAAAATGGCGATAAGCCTTGGGGTGCATACTTCCGCCTAGATGGTCGGCAGGCCGATAGGTTTGTCGAAGAATTCTTCCCTGGCCTGAGCGCCCTGGAGGCTCGCCTTGGAAATGAACACGCGGAACTGAGTCCAAAGTTCTTAATTGTTTCTCCCGAGCAGCGACTGAGCTGGCAGTATCATGATCGCCGTGCTGAGCGTTGGGCGTTCTTGACTGAAGGTGCCTACAATCGAAGCACTACCGATGAACCGGGTGACGTGAATGTCGTTGAGGCTGGGCATGTGGTTCAGTTTGCGCAGGGCGAACGTCACCGCGGTGTGGGTGTGCAGGGAAGTTATACTGTCATCGCTGAAATTTGGCAGCACACTGATTCGGAAGATTTATCTAACGAAGACGATATTACCCGTCTAGAAGATGACTATAGTCGCTAAAGATTTTTTATGACCCGTCCCTTAGTGGTTTCTGTACTGCTAAACGAATGATCGGGGGTTTGTTTCGATCTGCTCTGGCGCTGTAGTATAATAGAGAAAGCTTAATGAAAAATATGAGAATTAGTAATATATTCCAACGACGCAATAGAATATTGCTCAGCGAGTTGATCGTCACTGACTTCAAACTTCGATACCAGGGTTCAGTCCTTGGCTATGTATGGTCGGTACTTAAACCTCTGTTTCTTTTTGCTATCATGTACTTTGTATTTGGCTTCATTTTTAATTTCCGAGGCGATGTCGAGCATTTTGCTGTTTACCTACTGGTTGGTATTGTACTCTGGAGCTTCTTTACAGAGGCGACTAGTCAGGGTCTTCAGGCGATTGTGACGAGAGGTGATCTTATTAGAAAGATCAATTTCCCTAAATACATCATTATTATTTCTGGAACCACCTCAGCATTAATCAATCTCTTCTTCAACCTCTTGGTGGTATTCTTTTTCGTAATTATCAATGGCGTTGAACTGACCTGGCTCTCACTCCTTCTGCCTGTAATTATCCTGGAACTGTACGTTTTTGCACTCGCGCTCGCCTTCTTTTTGTCTGCTTTCAATGTAAAGTTTCGCGATATAGGCTACCTGTGGGAAATCTTCCTTCAGGCGGCTTTTTACGCTACTCCGATTCTCTACACTATCTCCTTGGTCGCTGATAAGAGTGAGGTGATAGCGAAGATTATGCTACTTAGTCCTATTGCACAAACTATTCAAGATGCACGGTATGTTCTCGTGTCTGATGCGTCAGTAACGACCTGGACGCTACTTGCGGGCAGCTGGCTTGCTGCTATCCCATTGGCGATTGTAGCTATTTCTATTGTTCTTGCGGCAATATATTTCAGGAAAAGTTCTAAGTATTTTGCGGAGTATGTGTAGTGTCTAAGTCTGATAAAATTGCCATTGAAGTTAAGGATTTGAAGAAAAGCTTTAAGATACCGCTTGAGAAAAGCTCTGGTCTGAAGCAGCAGCTTATCAATCGACTCAAGGGCCGTAAGGGCTATCGCGAGTTTGAAGCCCTCCGTGGTGTTAGTTTTGATGTTAAGCAAGGTGAATTCTTCGGGATAGTTGGACGAAACGGTAGCGGAAAGAGTACGCTACTCAAGCTTCTGGCAGAGATTTATGTGCCAAGTAGTGGGTCATTGCGTGTTGAAGGCAGCCTAATCCCTTTTATCGAGCTGGGTGTTGGCTTTAACCCTGAGTTGTCTGGGCGAGAAAACGTCTATCTAAACGGGGCACTTCTAGGCTTTAGCCGTAAGGAAGTTAACGCAATGTATGATGATATCGTATCCTTTGCGGAACTGCACGATTTCATGGAAGAGCGTCTCAAGAATTACTCGAGTGGCATGCAGGTAAGGCTTGCGTTCTCTATTGCGATTCGAGCCCAAGGTGATGTTCTTCTTCTTGATGAGGTTCTTGCAGTAGGCGATGAGGCCTTTCAGAAAAAGTGTACGGACTACTTCTACTCTCAGCGCGGTAAGCGCACGATTATCCTGGTTACTCATAATATGGAAAACGTTCGGCAGCACTGTAGCCGCGCAATGCTCATCAAGGATGGTCTTGTTGATACTATTGGTGACCCTGAAAAGGTTGCTACTGCATACTCCGCTCTATTTAAGTAAGAGATCTAGCGAGTGGCCGACTTACGGTTCGGCTATTTAATAACAGCCGATAGGGCTAGGCTGAGTTGTTCGCTGCTTTCCTGCCACGTATAGGAACGTGCGATTTTGGCTGCTTCTGGATTGGGGGCGGCCGGCAATGATAGTAGACTATCTAGCGCGCGGGCAAGCTCCCTAGGGGAGCGCGGATCAAAGTAGGTGACGGTATCTTTTGCAATTTCTATAAAAGGTGCGATGCGAGAGCATACTATCGGAATCTCTGAGGCCATCGCCTCCAGGAGGGGGAGGCCAAAACCCTCGTAAATACTTGGAAATACAAAGAGTTGCGCTTCCCTGTACAATTTCACGAGGTCTTTATCGCTGACGTATCCAGTGAACGTGATAGTAGCGTCATCCGGCTTAAAAGTCGTGTCACCCCATCCGCCATTGCCGACGATGCGTAGAGGATGTCTATGCTTGAGGCCTGCCGGTAGTGATGTGTACGCTTCGATAAGGGTGGAGAGGTTCTTTCGTGGCTCGATCGTCCCAACTGCGAGAATATAATCCTTACGGCTTTCTGGGGTATCTTGGAGGAAAAGGGGATCCAGTGCATTACTAACAACAACGGGCCGTCTGGCGGGCTGGAAATACGCTTCCAGCTGGCTAGCGGTATAGGTCGAGGTGGCTAGTAAGACGCTGCTTTCCTGTATGGTTTTCGGGACGTGTTTAGTTAGGTAACGCAGGTTCTTCCTTTCAATTACTTCGGGATGCTCGAGATAGGCAAGATCATGAACTGCGATTAAGGTTGGCGCTTTTGTGATGAACGGAAAATTAACGAAGTTGGTGCCGACGTACGCATCGAGCTTCGGTAAAAACGCATCGACCGGCAGCCGGGCAAGTTTCGAATAAAGCGCTTGGTACGGTCGTCGAGGAAAGGGTAGCCGCAGGAGCGTGATATTGCCGTACTTTGTAAGTAGATCCTTGCTGTATAGCGTGTCATCCATAAAGCCTACGATACGTATATCGTAGGTAGGATTTTGTTTGGCAAACGCGCCAATAAGATTCTGAGTGTAACGGCCCACCCCGTCAATCTTTCGAAAGAGCGGGGTGCCGTCAAAGGCAATTCGCAGATTACTACTGGAGAGTTTTGATGGCTTCTTTGAATCGCTCATTGAATTTTTCCGGTGTGAACTTTTGCGATTGCTCCTTCATGTGAGTTCGCAACTCGGTACGCAGTTCCTCGTCGGTTGCGATTTTCATGATACCGTCGGCGATCTCGTCAGTATCATATGGGTCTTCGATGTAGTAGGCCGCTTTGCCACCAGCTTCGGGTAAGGCGCCACGGTTGGAGGTGAGGACAGGTAGGTTACTACCGAATGCTTCGATAATCGGTAAGCCAATTCCTTCGTATAGTGATGGGAAGACGAACGCACGTGCATTATTGAGAAGTGCATACTTGTCAGTTTCACTTACGAAACCGGTAAAGATAATGTCTTTCTGGATATCTTTAGGGAGATCCTTGTAATGAGCTTGGATGTCTTCGTATCCAAAACCTTTGCCACCAACAATAACGAGTGGCATTTTTATTTTGTCGTAGACCTTCACGTAGGCATCGATGAGTGTAGAGATATTCTTTCGCTTCTCAAGAACTGATATAAACAGTAGGAAATTATCTTTTTTAAGCTTCTTCCGAGTGAGGTATGAAGTGTCCTTGAACTTATCCGCTTTGCTCGATGCGATACCGAAGAGGACTTTTGACGGCACTTCCGGGTTAACCTCATGAACCTTGCTTAGTGTATCTAGGGAGTTGGTAAAAATCATGTCGGAACCAGCTGCCGCACTGAAGAACTGCTTAGCGAAGCGTTCTGGCGTCTGGTTGTCTGCCGGAGTTTCAAGCATATCGAGTGGCATAGTGTCGTGGACAAACTGGACGAGCTTCGCAGGGAAGACATCTTCTTTGGTGATGTCCATCGGTGCACCTGTGATGACTAAATCAACGCCGTGCTTCTTTATAGCTTTCTTGATGGTATTCTTCGAAATCGCACCGAGGCCATGATTGATGAAGTGGTAGACGTACGGTATGCGAATCACGTAATCAAGCTTGTTCGCCAGGTTGGTCTTGCGCTGGATCAGGTCGTGGTTGACTAGGATTTCATTGGCCTTAAGGTAGTGTCTGCCGGCAATGATTTTAAGCTGCGTCTTCCTGCCACGCATACCTGCGGGGAAGATGTGCTTTTTTCCTGTCTCAAGATAATGCTGGAGGTAGATGTGCTCAATCTTAAGGTCAAGTAACTCACTTTTGCGCTGATATGCGTGAGGGTACCCAGCGAGGATGCCTACTTCGTGTCCATCTTCCTTGGCTGCGCTGATCATAGCCTTAATGATGCCGGTGATCCCACGGGCTTGCTCTTCAAATTCGGTACTAATAAACAAGATTTTCATATAACCTACATTATAACAGATTGCCAACCCCGATCTCCGGGGCTCTGTTATAATTATGCTTAAAATAACGAGGGAGTAAAATGTCTGCACTTAATGCTTTTCGAGAAAAGTTTAATACGAGGCCGATTGTGGTTGCGGCGCTCCAGTCGCCGCATATGCTGAATATCTGGCAACAGAGCGAAAAGTGGAGACTTTACTATGACCTGCTTGGTGATCATGAAGGTCTCGAGGAATCAAGAGACCTTGAAGTTGGAAGATTTAACCCTCTGCATGTTAAAGCGCAAAGGGTTGCTGCGGCTCTAGTGGCCAGCCCGCTTCAAATGGAGACGGCAAAAAAGAAATTTCCTAATGCTAAAATTTTTTGGGTTGTTCACACGGGCTATTTTCTGGAAGTCTTTCCTTCGGAGCATCTTGACAAGGTGGATGGTATTGTTACGCTGACAAAGTCGGTCTTGAATATACAAATGGATCACAAGCCCGGCTTAGGTGATAAGAAGAACTTTATCATAACTCCGTACTATGAGACTCAGCCGACGTGGAGGTGGAAGGAGAATCTTCTCTGGACAGTGCGATCACGTGCTGGCACAAGGATGGCGCCTAGTAAGGATCGATTCGAGTATGTGATGAATGGGGTGAAGAGCCGAGTCAAAGGCACAGAAACGAAGGTGCTATTTTTCGGTCAGGACTCTCCTGACGGTTACCTGGATAAGACGGGCAAGCTAAGGCTGTTCGAAAATTCTTCAGCCTATATCAGCGCATTGCCGGAGAATGCCGGATTCGGGCTTGCTGAACATGAGGCATTATCTCATGGGGTGCCTATTGTAGGATCAAGGTGGGGGGATATTGACACTGAGGTGTCCCCGGAATATAAAGCACTGACACCTAGTCAAGACGAGATGATTGACTACGCAGTTAGACTAGCCACTGATAAGGAGTTTGCCGAAGAGATGTCTGAGTTGGGGCTTGAGTATATTCGAAAATATCGCAATAAGAAGTCGATGGACCGCCAGATCACTAAATTAGTGAGCTTTCTGCGCAAGAACTAGTCGTGCTGGCGTATATGATAGGAGTCTGAGTACTGAGGGCTGTATTTATGCATAAGACCAACCTTCTTTAATATCAGACCGTCTTCGTCGGCTAGGTAGTCATATCCAATTTTTTGAAATTTCCTCTCTGGGTCGAGTTCGCTGTACAGCTTAGCTCTAGCGGTACGATTTTTTGGGTCGATATTCTTTAGGTGGTATAAGTTGATTTTTGTCATAACTTGTTGATAGTCATCATTTATAGGGTTCCAGTTGCTATGGACTGGCATATTGTCAAAGTCTTGGCCATCTTTGAGAGGGAATAGGATAAATTTACGCTTTTTACCCCATACCCCATCTATACGATAGGCGTCCTTTGTCCATAATTCACGAAATGGGAAGCCATAGATTATTTTTTCGTTCGTTTGAATTAACTTGCGTATTTTTTTTGCCGCACTATCTTCGAAGCGTTCGTCGGGGTCGACACATATTACCCAATCTGCTCCCGCTCGTCGAGCCTTTTCTATCAGTGATGTGCGCAACTTGCCTTCGTGGTACCACTTTTTGTCGTTTTTACGGTCATCGTGAATAATAAATCCGTCAACAAATGAAAGATTTTGAATTAAGTCGGGTAGGAGCTGAGCGTCGTACCGGAATGCAAAAATTGCGAATAGTTTTGGTTGATTTGAAGAGGTCATAATGTATTGTATTTTAGCATAATGAGGGATATGTAATTCGAAACTACAGGAGATTGTATGATACAATCGGAGGAGTTAAGGGTCATGCTAACTGAGTACGTTCTGTATGACTACGGGAGTTGTTTTTGGAGTTTTTATACAACAAGCTTATTAAATGTGTCGTCTTGATTCAGCGGATTGCTAGAATGTTATTTGCAGTTCCAGAGAGACGGGCTTACATTGGACTTGCCTTACTTGGCAGTGGGCTGCTTGTGTTTAATACTTTCTTTAGTCTCACCCGTCGAGTTATACATGGAGATTTGGTTGCCCAGCAACTTATGGTGCAGCAGTGGACAACGGGAGTTGAGCATATCTATGCCACTGCAGAAGCTACAAATTATATTTTAAAATTCCCACTTTACTGGGTAATGGAGCAGCTCGTCAACTCTCCGCTGGCGACGGTCGTAGCAACGGCAATCATTCTAAATATTGTAGGCTGGGGTTTAACTTGGTTTTCCCTTTATAAAATACTAGTTCTCGTAGGGTGGAGTACGAAACTGACTCGAGCTGCGTTGGCTATTATGATGACGTATGTTGCCGTCATTAGTGACTCTGTTTACTGGATACTATTCCCGAACTCGCGTAACTTAGAAGTGGCTCTTATGGTATTCGTTTTGTACGGTGTACTTTGGGCTGCTAAGAGTGCCGGCAGGTTAAAGTGGTACAGCTACGTACTACTTTCAATGGCATTTGGTGCAATTTTCATAAATGACCTGATGGCGATGGCATTAGTTGCAGCACCTCTTGGCTTGTTCTTCCTTATTAAATTGCTTGTCGCTATAAGTAGAAAGGCAGCGTATGAGGAGGCGATAGGCTATGTGGCGCCGCTGGTTATCATTGGGTTGGGCGCCGTAATATACAAGGTGTTGAATCGGTATGTATTGTCGCGCATATTTGTTACTCCCGATAAGGCTGACGGCTCCTCTATTCCTGATGTTTCTTCCGCACTCGATACGGTGGCGGGCCTCGTATTTAGTGCGCTTCATCAGTTGGGTTTGAACGTATTTGGTCGACCCTTAGTTGCCCTGGATACCATACCATACCTCATTAACTGGTTGATTGTTGGTGTTGCCGTATACGCTATCCTTAAGGTACGTAAAAATGTGCAATTTCGAAACGACACAAATCTTCAGGCTGTTGCCTGTGTCGTTGCGTTGCTGCCGGTTATTATATTCTTGACCGGTTTTAGCTCGACCGAGAGCGTTGATATAGGGTCGGCAAGGTATATGATTATCTTACCGTTCCTGTGCATGCTCATATTTGTTGGAGCTTTGAGGTACCTAAACAGACGTTTTGCTAAGAATTTACTTATCGGTTTAATGCTGCTTGTGATGAGTACGACTGTCGTATTCTGCGGTGCGTACGGAAGGGAGACGGCTGCTGGTGTACGTAGCGAGGTTTGGCGTTCAGGTAACACCAGACTTTATGAGCTTATTGATGTCGTTAAAAGATACAGTGTTGACAAGGGATATTCATCCATACAAACGGCACAATCGGTGACATATTTTACGGATCAACGGACATTGATGCTTCCTGTGGCGTGTGATGAGTCACTCAATACACGCCCGGTTCAGTACGCGTCGGATTGGCTTATTGAGGCAAGTACGCTGTTTAAGTCTAGTAGGCGGACCGCTATCGAAGTCGATACGAAGCCTTCTGATTACAACTCATGTAGTTTGGATGTCGTAAAGCGACAAGTAGGTACTGATGGTCTTGTTGCAGAAGAAAAGATCAATGGTGGCAATCAGACGGTCCTTATATATGATCGTGACATTCTGTACAATTTACGCCCAAAGACTCGGGATGAGTACTTACGCTATCTTAATCAACTTTAACGTCTAGGAATACGCGGTAATTAAGAGGAGCAGGGTTGCCGCCTTCGATAATAGGTTCAAACCATTCTCGATAAGTTTTTAATTCAGCATCCTGCGGGGCTGACAGGGTAAAAGCGAACTCTACTATTTGACCTGGTGATGCAATACCCTGATTGGCGGCAAGCGTTGTGCCGTCAGTCTCGTAAACACGCGCAAATGTTGTAGCTGGTCTGTTGGTTGGAAAGAAGAGGCTGGTGCGATTGATTGGGCCAGAGGTGGCTAAAACTGTTGGCTTAAGGCCCTTAGGGGTGTTTGAAGTATCATACCAAGTTGTGTTACCAGTGTTCTTAAATTTGAAATACGCTGAGCCGCTAGCGCCCTTGCTTATAGTCGGGTAAGCCGATTGACCAGCGTATTGTGCACTAAATTGAGAATCTGACACCTTCACGTCAAGGAAGCCGCTGACGCCCATGTACCAATTAGGACTTCCCTCGGCGACTGGCTCAAACCACTCGCGATAAATGCCGGCCTTAAGGTCCTGAGGTATAGTAAACGTGAATTCGAATTGCGCAATTTGACCACGCAGAACCTTGGTTTGGTCGGCTGCTAAGGTCGTACCATCAGCTTCATAGACACGGGTGATTCCGGTAGGTCTGTTGCGATCACTACCCCATGTTGCGCCAAAGATACTTGAACGGTTATTGCTATTACCAGTTGCGAGATTAATCGGGTGTGTTCCTGCAGGCCCAGTGCCCTTGAACCACGTAATATTGCCTGTGTTTTCGAATAAGAAGTGTGATTTTACCGTGCTGTTTTTTGTTGCGACTGGGTAGGCGGATTGCCCCTTGAATTTTGCAGAATAAGCAGGCTTGGCTACTGATACCTTAGTTTGTAGTGTTGTGGAAGCGATAGGGCTACCATTGACGGCTGGTGATAAGGTAAAGGAGTAGGAGGCGGCCTTTGCGGGTGAAGAATAAGTGACGGTAAATGTGCCTGTCGAGCCTGGTGCGACCGAAGCTTCATTGAGGCCACCGATAACACTAGGCGACTGCCATGACTCATCCTGTAGTTCAGTGATGTCGCCGCCTGTAACTACTAGTGTAGTGTTGCTTTTAGTCCAGGTAGTATTGCCGGTATTGAGGAACGAATACGTGACGGTTTTCTCACTTAGTGGAAGAATCTCCGTTGAAAGTGACTGGACGGATGTCTTTGCGGCTGAGGCGGTCGGTACTGTGACGCGCAGGAAGCCGCTGACGCCCATGTACCATGGATCACCACCTTCGAGAATTGGCTCAAAGTATTCATCGTATGCGGCAGCTGCTTGATTATTTGGCGCGGATAGCTTAAACGTAAACCTTGCTGATTCGCCTGGTTTTACTACGTGAGGGTTAGTGCCGTACTCGACGCCCGACGAATTGTACACCTTGCTGAAAATGCCAGTAGGTCGATTTTTGCTACTTCCCCATGTCGCACCAAAGATGCTGGCGCGGTTATTGGGGTTGCCTGTGGCGAGGCGTACCGGCTTCGTTCCCTTAGGAGCGGCGCCATTCGCGATGGCTGTGTTGTCATACCATGGGCCGGCTCCAGTGTTCGTGAACTCCATCCAAGCTTCTGCCGATTCACCGGGTTTAACGACAGGAGAGGATGATTGAGACTTAAAGGCTGCTTTTGGAATAGATTGAACGTTAACATCTAGGAATACCGATGAAGCATCCATGTAGCCGTATCCTTCAATAAGCGGTGCAAAATATTCTCGGTAGACGCCATCTTTTTGGCTACTAGAGGCAGAGAGGGTGAACTCAAAAATTACTGATTCACCAGGTTTAACGATGTGTGGGTTTGAGGCGTAGACCTGTCCATCACGCTGGTAGACGGCTTTAAAGTCACTGGTTGCCCTGTTCTTGTCGCCACCCCAGGATGATCCAAATACGCTCGAACGGTTAACTGGGTTCGCGGTACCAAGCTTCGTTGGTTTTGCATTGTTAGTAGTTGCCGAAACATTATCGTACCAGTTTAAAGTGCTGTCGTTACGGTATCGGATCTGTACCGTTTTGCTTTGACCAGGATTGATTGTTGGGTATGAAGACTGAGAGACATAGGTGGCTCTGTATGGGTTGCCTCCGCCTTTTGTGCTGCCGAACCAGTTTGTGAATAATGTCCAGAAATTGCGATTTCCATGCGCGCTACAGTCATCACCGTAACCATACATATCATCAAGTGCGGCTTGATTAGGCTGGTAGGGTGTGTAGTTATAGAGGCCAGTAGTGGCATAGTTGTCCATGCGTGTCCAGGTAGAACCGCAATTAATATTTGGATTAAAACGAAGCTCCACTGTATTGTATGGCTGGTGGTTGTACCAGTATCTACCGTCAGCATCTTTATCATAAGCATGATCTTTGTAGTATTTAAACTGATAAGCTGCATTCATGATTTGATTATAGAAACCAGCATATTTTGCGTCACAAGGTGCAGTGTCCGGGCATCCGTAGCCGACGACGCTTCTGTATTGGGCTGGAATAGGCCATGTATCGGTGAGGAGTGGGCCTACCGACTCCTTTTGGATAAGTACCAAGAGTACTTTAGGACTGACGCCATAGGTATCGGATGCGCGTTTAATGATTTCAGCTGCACTGATTGACCCTTCGGGGCGCACATTTGTAGAAAGGTTGTTAATATTTTGGTCACTACGAGGGACTTGGTAATAATCACGGAGGCATACGTACGGCGGGCCAGGCCAGCCTGCCACTTGCGTAGCATACTGTGCATGAGTGAGGTCGGGGCGGCCATACTCGCTAGCGGGCTTTGTCCCATTTGTGTCGCACGAAGGATTCTTGGAGTTCATGAATGCCTGGATATCAGCAGTGGACATTGAGTTATTGTCATAGAATATGCCGTCATCGATGATATTGCTAGCATTCCAGTCGCTTGCTGACAGGGCGCTGGCTTGGTTTACCGATATTAAACTGCCAAGCGATGAAAGCGTGACAGCAAGAAGAAGTAGATTGATACGAAAGTATTTCATTAGTTAACCTCGAAAGTTTTTGTTGCTACAAGCTGGGTGTCGTTGACGAAATAACGAAGAGTGAGCTTCCATGTACCTCGAGCGACGAACTCTACCTGTGAAATAGTAGTTTCAGGACAGCCATCTGCCGTAGGGGTGGTGACACGGGTGACGGGACGAGCGGCCCCGGCGGTGTGTTCGAATAATGCACTACAAGTGCCTTGGGTGGTGGCATTTTGGAGTGAGGCGGCATATATGATGTTAGTGTCTCGCTGCTCAAGGGCGGTGATTTGTAGGGTGCCGCTGTCTGCCACGGGGATTTCATCAGTTGTCTTGTTGGCGCCGGTCTTTGCTTCTTCTTCTACTGACGGAAGATTTGCTTTTTGCTGAGGGTTAGTGGCATCACTCCTGCTAGCGGCATCTTCTTTTTCTTTTTCCTGTAGATACGCAAAAGGTCCAACTTTGTAGGCGTATGCGGTATATGCTCCTAGCGCAAGCAAAAAAACACCTGTTATCATGAGGGTAATAAGTTTGCGCGACGACGTATTATTTCTTTTTATATTCATGTTGTTTGTATATATAAGACTTTAGTTATTATTTAAACATAAGAATTTAAAAGCGCCAAGATGTAGTAATTACACTACCTCTGCGTTGATGATGCCCTCGTAATCCCTGTTGATTTAGCTTAATTTATGACCCTCGATGGGTAGTAAGTGATGATATAATATGTTTATGATTACCGTAATTATCGCTGGAGGGTCTGGTACTCGCCTCTGGCCTCTATCTACTTCGAATTATCCAAAACAACTTTTAAAGCTCACTGGTGAGCGCACGATGCTACAAACAGCATACGACCGCGCAGCAAAGCTGGGTGGCACGATCTATGTCGTTACTGAAGCCAGTCACTCTGATCACGTGCGTGAGCAGCTACCAGAACTACCGGACGGTGCTTTCTTGATTGAGCCGGGTCGTCGTGGCACGGCGCATTGCATCCTCTTTGCACTTGATGTGATTGCACGCATGCACGACAGGGATGAGCCGGTAGCGTTTATTCACTCCGACCACTACGTTCGTGATACGGATGGCTTTGCGCGTTCATTTAATGTCGCGGCTCGTGTCTCACAGGAAAAGAATGAAATTACTTTGATTGGTATTGAGCCTACGTTCCCGGCGACGGGCTTTGGCTATATCCAGCGTGATGGCGTGATCGATGCTGACAGTGGTGTTTATAGTGTTGAGTCATTTAAAGAAAAGCCAGATTACGAGACGGCACTTGCCTATGTGGAATCGGGTAACTATCTCTGGAATTGTGGTTACTTCGTGGGATCTGTAAATACCTTCCTAGATGAAGTGAAGCGCAGCGCGCCTGAGCTCGAGCAGAGTTACGAAGCACTGGCATCAATCGCCGAGCCGCAGTCTGACGAGTATAATCAGGCCTATTTGGCACTTGATAATCAGGTGATTGATATTGCGCTGATCGAAAAAGCTCAGAGTCTTGCTGTTGTGTCGGCAAGCTTCGACTGGATGGATGTCGGCTCATTTAAGGATCTGCACGACGCTGTTTCAAAGGATGAAGACGGCAACTACTTCCGCGGCGAAGGTATCCACTCGATTGAAGTGGAAAACGTATATATCCGTAATGAAGAGGCGAAGCCGATTGCGGTGATTGGTCTCGACAATATCGTGGTCGTGAACACGCCGGACGGTATTTTGATCTCACGTAAGGACGTCAGTCACCGTACTGGTGAGGTGGCGAAGAAGCTTCAGGCTGAAGCCGGAGGTCAATAGACGGGTATGGCGAGTGTTGCTGAATCATTAGACTATCAGCCAGTGGAACTTGGCTTTGGCACGAGTGGCCTTCGCGGCCTAGTGACAGATATGACCGATCTGGAGTGCTACATCAATACCGCAGGCTTTCTCCGCTTCTTGCAGGAGCAGCAGGGCTTGGCGGCTGGCTCGACCGTGTATGTAGCCGGCGACTTACGCGATAGTACGCCACGTATCGTGCGGGCGGTTGTCGCGGCTATCGAGAGCAAGGGTTATGTAGCTGACTTTTGCGGGTTTGTCCCGACGCCAGCGGTTGCCAATCACGCGCTTCGTAATGATACCGCCAGTATCATGGTGACCGGGAGCCATATCCCTGCGGATCGTAACGGTATCAAGTTCTACAAGCTGGGCGGTGAGATTCTGAAGGATGACGAGGCTTATATCAAGCAGGCCGTCGCAGAGGAGCGAGCCACGATTCTTGGCGAAGAAGCGGAGGGGTCTCCGTTTGACTACCAAGGAATGCTGAAGGATCAATCCCCTCTGCAATCTGCTAGTGAAGCGGCGGCTCACGCCTATGTTGAGCGCTATACCTCGGTCTTTGCGGATAAGCCACTTGCGGGCAAGCGTGTTGTTGTCTATCAGCATTCGGCCGTCGGCAGGGATATGCTGACCGAGCTGATGCAATCTCTGGGGGCAGATGTCGATACTGTGGGGCGAAGTGATGTCTTCGTCTCGATCGATACCGAAAATGTCACCCCTGATGACCAGGCGTATTTCAGGCAGGTTGCCGAGCAGCACCCTGGTGTCTTCGCGATTGTTTCGACCGATGGCGACAGTGATCGCCCGTTTGTCATCGATGAAAACGGCCTGTTCCATCGTGGCGATGAGCTGGGTGCGGTAGTTGCGAAGTGGCTGCAGGCTGACTTCGCAGCACTACCGATTAGCAGTAACGATGCTGTTGATCAGTACCTTGCAACGAGCGACATCGAATATCAGCACACTCGTATTGGCTCGCCGTACGTGATTGTCTCAATGAATAAGGCCGTCGAAAGCGGCAAGGCGAAAGCGGTTGGCTGGGAAGTGAATGGTGGCTTTCTGCTGGCGCAAGACGTTGCGGTTAACGGCGTCGTATTGCCGGCGCTGTCAACTCGTGATGCGTTCCTGCCTATTATTGTGGCGCTGGTGAGTGCAGCTCAGCAGGAGAGGAGCGTTTCGGATATCTTTAGCGAGCTCCCGCCACGCTTTACTCAGGCTGGCTTGATTGATAATTTCCCGGTAGAGGTGTCTCGAATGATTATCGAAGCATTCTCGGAGGATACCGAGGCAAATCATGAAGAGCTGAAGAAGTATTTCGATCAGACGAAGGGATTTGGCGAGGTTGTTAAGATCAATAGCCTCGACGGCGTCAGGATATTCTTCGATAACGGCGATATCGCGCACCTGCGCCCATCGGGCAATGCACCGCAGCTACGCATCTATAGCGTCGCCGGTTCTCAGGAGCGTGCTGATGAGATCGTCCGGCTTGCACTTGAAGAGCCGAATGGCATCTTGCGATCAATCGGTGCCGAGGTCAGTTTAAGGGCCTAGTAGCGTTTGACCGAAACCATAAAAATACCCGCACAATTAGCGGGTATTTTTATGGTTTATTATCGGTTGATCTGTACTCTAACCAGCGGGCGGTAAAGAGATTTGACAAGCCCGAGAAGCGGCGTCGTTCCAGC
>CAMPKW010000024.1 GCA_946887425.1 uncultured Candidatus Saccharibacteria bacterium
CTGCAACCATATCCTTAGGACGGATCTACTCTATCCAGTTGAGCTACCGAGGCATGTATACGATTATACCTGCAAACTCATTCTTTTACCCTATATTTCAATCAGATAGAATATTACTGAATATTATTCTTCCTCTTTGCTCGGTCAGCGAAACTACCGAGGCCTACTACTACCATTCTAACATGAAATATGACCGAGTCAGATCGGTCATATTTCAATTTAAGATACCATTGATTAGCGTGTAAATTTCTCGTGAAGAACCGAGTAGTCATATAGCTCTGCTTCAGAGAACCAGTGTGGAATTTCTTTTTCAGCATCCGAAAGATCACCAGAAGCGTGAATAAGATTAGGGATACCCTTTGCAGTATCATCAGCATATCCATAGCTCATATGAGAGAAGTCGCCGCGGATTGTACCAGGGGCTGACGACTTTGGCTCAGTTGATCCCACGAGCTTACGAACGAGCTCGACCGCCTCAACTCCTTCAAGCACCATAGCAATAACCGGACCTTGATTCATCGTATCAAGCACGTTGTTAAACGTCGCTTCACCGCGGCGTGTAATCACCTGACCAATTTCCTCGTAGTGCTTGTAGTAGTGTTCGCGATCTGGTGCAATCATCTTCGTTCCAATGATTTTGAGACCGACGCGCTCGAAACGGGTTAAAATTTCACCAATAAGACCACGCTGAACAGCATCAGGTTTAAAGACAATTAGGGTTTTTTGGACATTTGAACTCATATTTCTCCTTCAATTATTAAATCTATTGTAACAAAAGATACAGCGCCAGAATAGCCGCCAACACCACTCGGTACCAGCCAAACAGTGCAAGCCCATGTTGCGAAAGATATCGAAGCAAGAAACCGATCGCCACGATGCCAGAAATAAACGCAAATGCATTCGATAGCAACAACAGAGGGAGATGCTCCATGAAGTACGCTCGATCGCTAGAGGTGATAAAGACCTTGAGCGTCACACCGAGCATAATCGGGAGCGATGCCAAGAAGCTATACTCGGCAGCAGGAGCCGAGGCCAGCCCCATCAGGCGACCTGCGATGATCGTAGATCCAGATCGTGACACGCCCGGAATAAGCGCAAACACCTGCACCAAGCCAATAACAAGCGCCCGACCAGATGACAGCTTCGAACCATCGTCAACCCGCGATGCATGAGGAATCTTATCAATAATTATCATAATTATACCAACAACCGCCAGTGTGACTGTTACTGTCAGGAGGCTTCCAAAGAACGGTGCCGTAGCAATGAATCCTGCGAGTAGATACCCTACCGCACCAGCCGGGATAGCAGTAATGAGGATATTGCGCGCAAGTGTGTAATTTTTGCGTACAAATACGTCCTTGATAATGTCACCAATCTTCTTTCGAAAAAAGACGATAAGAGCCAAGACGGTACCGATGTTGATAAATTCAAGGAACAGATGATCGGATGCGCCGTTAAATATTTGCTGCGCAATCACTAAGTGTCCCGAGCTACTAATTGGAATAAATTCAGTCAGTCCCTGAATTAAGCCAAGGATAATCATTTCTAGTACATTCATTCACCTATTGTACCTAATTCAGTCGCTTTTAGGCTATGCTTATAGTATGTATATGTCAGAATTACTACTCGATTACATTGAGCACCTTGAAGTCGAGGGCGGCCGTTCGGCCAAAACGGCCGAAAACTACGAGCTCTATCTTAATCGCTTTGTTGAGTTCACAGATGACATACCCGTTGATAAAATAACATCTGAGCTAGTGCGTAAGTATCGCCTCTGGCTCAATCGTTATAAAAATAACAATGACGGCGAACTTGCTACTATCACCCAGGGATACCACCTGATTGCCCTGCGTGGCTTTTTGGGATACCTCTCAAAGCGAGATATCATCAGCTTAAGCCCTGATAAGATCGACCTGCCCAAAGTAGCTCGCAAGCAAGTTACCTTCCTGCATTTTGACGAGGTAACTCGCATGCTCGATACCATTCCGCTTGATGACGAAGTAGGTCTGCGCGACCGCGCCATTATCGAACTCCTTTTTTCAAGTGGACTCCGCGTGTCAGAACTTGTGAATCTTAACCGCGACCACGTCAACACCAAGCGCCGCGAGTTCATGGTGCGCGGCAAAGGTCGCAAAGACCGACCTGTCTTTATTGGTGAAGCTGCTGCTGGACGCGTTGAAGATTACCTCGCATCTCGGCTCGACAACTTACCGCCGCTATTCTTGAGCTACAGCCGCAACAATATATCGAGTATGACTGGAGATTATCGTCGGCTCACTTCACGCAGCATTCAGCGAATGGTCACAAAATATGCGCGTCTTGCTGGTATCACAAAACACGTCAGCCCCCATACTATGCGCCACAGCTTTGCAACCGATCTGCTCATGAATGGAGCCGATATCCGCAGCGTTCAATCGATGCTCGGGCATAGTAATATCAGCACCACACAGGTCTATACGCACGTCACAGACGAACACCTGCGCGATGTGTACGAGAAATTCCATAGCGATACTGAGTAGCAGCAGCTATGGGGTACAGCTTCCGACACTATAGCCACTATTTGGGCCGGTACCGTCAGTCACGACAAAATTTTTACAAAGGTTGCCGCTAATATCGACGGCTGCCTCTGGGTAGGGGAAATTGATCGGCTCAAGCTCTACGGTGCTTTCCACTCGCCGGAACAGATCATTGGCGCGGCCAGTCGCATCAATTTTTGCAATCACCCCATCAAATGGCACAGTCTCTGTACCACGAAGCAACGTAACCGAATACGAGGTTGCATTGTATAGGCCACTCAGTCGTAAGTACGCCGTGCGCCCGTTCGCCGTTGTATTAATCTGCTCAGGAAGTACAATATCAATACTACATGCATATACAGAAGGTGGAGCGGCATCAAAATCTTCCTTACACCTTACTGTATTGAGACGACCGCCGCCCGTAACATTGTCTTGCTCTTGCCGCTTGTCGTCTATGAAGTTAGCGGAGCCTGATGCTGCGCTCCTTGTTGGATAAAGAAATACCGTATTTGCGTTACTCTTATCATCACCCGTCGCACTATTAAAACTATCGAGAGTAAACCCGCTGGAATCAAATTGCATCAACTGCGCACGCATGAGTGAAGGTCGATTCTTTGGCCAGGTATTATTGGAAGCTGGCAGCAGTTGAGCAACCGATGAGCTTGGTGTAGCCGACAAACTGACTGCGCGGCTCGTAATGCCAACTTTCTTCAAGTCATCGTATGCGAACCAGCTTAGTCGTACCCGGTCAAAAGTCTCACCGCCGGTTTTTAACGGAATTATTTTCGAGGCCCCTGCATCAAGGGATCCTGGATATTCATCCGGTGTGCGATCGACCTTTACACAGGTATACGCTTGGTCTAGCTTCTCGTCGCCAGAACTAGTCTGTATCTTCATCTCTTTATTACCCGTTTCTGGGCTGGCGGACATACTACCAGAATGTCCACTGAGCGCATCTGGAACTGACTCACAGGCGTCTGTAGCCCTATCGAGCGTTGCGCACACCGCATCACTACCACGCTGACACAAAAGCAACGCGCGCTTAGCGTCTTCGACTCCCGCCTGAGCCGAGTCATACGCACTTTGAGAGAGGTCGTTAGCGGCAGCCTGTTGTTGTTCCTGAACCATAATCCGGATAAAGCTAATCGTTAGCACCGTCATAAGCAGCGCACAAAACACTACTACAAATAAGGAGACGGCGCCTTGCTCGTTTTTTCTTGACCGTAGTGCACTATACGACATCCTGCTAATTCCTACTTTCCTCATTATGTTCTATTGCCTGCCCGTGTGGTAAATTCGAAAACATTTACGGCGCAAAATTCCCAGTTAGATTCGTCTTCGTTTGGTGGCCTACAGGAAGCATCCCCCGTAACGAGCGCTTTTTCGTCATTTGTCCCCAACGAAAAGCTGACCGAATACAAGGCTTGCCCCGTAGCGGCGTCAGGGGCTGACGACGTGATAGTAAATGAATGCAGCGCCAGATCGAGTCCATCGCTATCCGCACTATTCAAGAGATCCGTCGCATTATCACGCACAATTGGCAGGTCGGCGTCGGCATTTATGCAAAGCTGACCACCGGAATCAAGTACCCGCGCAAGTCGCACCGGCGTACTGCCATCATCGAAGAGTACTTTGTCCGTCGCGCTAGGCGAAGTAATCGTTGTACCATAGTTCCACACGTAGCTATATTGCCCTAAACAAAGACGGCCACCGTGCGGCGTATTGAGATATTTTGATGGGCTCGCCAGATCAAATGGAGTACTCGCCTTGATATCGCGCTGTATAACGTCACTCAAATCGCGACCCGCCTGGTTAACTGATTTTAGCGTCAGGCCCTTGCTATAGATGTTGCTGATCTGAATGGTCGTCATGGCAATTGCAAGTAGCAAAAACGCCACTCCTGCCATTGCGAGCATCAGCTCGACAAGCGTAAATCCTTTTTGCACCGATCTATGCATGTTACGCTCGTGGTTCATACAACCTCACAATTGTTCCTGTTGTCATAGGCGCTTCCAGACCCGGCCCGTCCCAGCACGCACGAATATGAAAATCGAGATACGGCGCGTCTGCCGGGCTATTAAAGCCAGTCGACTTCACCGCCTCAATCCATATACCAGCCGCCTTATCAAAACCGCCCGATGCATCGCGCAGCACACGCGCGTACGTGTCAGGTGCGGCAAAGATTCCAGTGCCAGATTTAACCCTCGCCGCCTGCGTATCGATGGCGAATGCACTAGTCGGAGGTGTGCATGTACCGTAAGAGGTAGCACCTGCGCCCATTGGCGTACTACTCACTATTTCCGCCCACTGCCCGGCAGGTGACGTAGGTGTGTATGGAATCGAACTAGCAAATGCAGCTACATAGGAAGCCTGTAAGTATCGAAGAGCCTCAGCTTGACTGTCTATCTGCTGACGGACAAGTGTCAATTCGAGCGATCGCTGAGCAGCTGCCGTTCCCTGGTTCATTACCGCCATACTTCCGACGGCCAACAGGCTAAAGACGGTAATAGCAAAGAGCACCTCAATGATAGTGTCGCCCCTTTCCTTCTGCCTACGGATTACGCCTCGCATGGGGTTGTTCCGTCTCCGTTTATTCGTATACCAGTTGCACTAGAGGCGTTTGCAATAAATTCGACATCAAAAGGCTTGCCGCCAAACATACCGTCTGAGTTTACGCAGATATGCGTACCGGCTTTGAGGAATGCCGTCGTGATCGTTTCGGCCAGCGGTCGATTGGCGCCCGCTTCGTTGATAAATGTTCGGATACCACCCGTCGTAGGAGACCGTACGATAAGAACCGTTGTTGCCGTTGGTGTTTTATTAATGTCACGCATTGACGCGCCCCAATCGATAGTATATTCCTGACGGTCAATATCACTCAAAATGGCGTTTGCGTTTTGTAAGGCAGTGACATCGTCAGTACCGCTTGGCACCCCTGCTCGGCCAACAACAGTCTGTACGGTAACTTTTTTATCCGCAAGACTTATGTACTTTCCAAGCACTACGCAGTCGGTGGCTCCACGTGAATCACCTCCAACTGGCGCCGCTACAACCCCCAGCGCTCCATTACACGTCCAGTTTGTATCCCGGTCATTGCGCACGATTGTTGCTTCGCTGTACTGCTGCTGCAAGAAATGAGAAAGTGAATTAACACTATCACGATAACGCTGCTGTGAAATGGAAGCACCAGCACCCACTAGTACGGCAACGGTCAGGGCTCCTGATATCGCCAGGAACAACATAACTTCAATAATAGTAAAACCCTGCTTGTTGTGAATGCCCATTTGCGCTTAATTATAGCATAAGCGCCACGAGTTCTATAGCATCATACCACTGAAGTACATGTCGAGAATAAGCCTACCAGCAAAAAACGATACAACCATGCCAATGATCAAAAGCGGCCCAAATGGAATGCGAGTAGTGCGTGTTATTTTACCCGCAATCATACCAGGAATAACAATAAGACACCCGATCAGGTTTGCTGCAAAGAGCGCGATAAAAGCAAGCTGCCAATCCGCTAGAAGGAGTGCCAAGGCAAGTCCAAGCTTTATATCGCCAAATCCAATCCACTGCCCTTTTGAAACAAGGTAAATAAGTAAATAGATACCACTGAGAATAAATATGCTTGTCAAAATACTCGCAAGCGCACCAAGTACGTCCGACGCCTGAAGGACTACAAGTAGAGCGCTGATCGCACTGAGTCCAATCACGCTAAACATGACAACATTTGGCAACAAGAACCACTTAAGGTCATAGGCAAAGAGAATCGCCAGGCCAACGCCCGCCAACAACCAAATGACAAACTGAGCAATCGCCAGTGGCGCCATTAATTCAAATGGCCAAAATACAAACGACAACACAAAGAACACTGCAACACTCAGTTCCATAATTGGCTCAAAGCGACCAATCGATACCTTACAGTAACGGCACTTGCCACGGAGAGATAGCCAACTCACAAGTGGCAGCAAATCATACCACGCAAGTTCGTGCCCGCAGTGCAGACAACGTGAACTATCTTTTGCTTTATTTATACCATGAAGATGCTTGAGCTGCCTGTACTCGTGACCATCGATTTCTTCCCCGGCAGCCTTATCTTCCTCAAGTTGACGAGCCCGTAGCCGCCATACCGAAGCCCCGGCAAAACTACCAAGACAGAGGCCAAATAATACCAGCCCAATGTAAATCCATAATTGTTCCATAAGCACAATCATAACAGATGTATAGTCAAAAAAGAACCGCTCGTATGACCGAGCGGTTCTTTGGTAGAAGAAACTAATACTATCGATTAGCTGTCTTGGCAGAAGACGGCACCGTTACCAGCTTCAAGCTTAGTCGTAACAGTAAATTGACGAGCAGTTCCCGCAACTAATGCGCCAGGAGTGTTGCCACATTTACTTCTTTTGGTAACAATAATGGCACCATCAGCAGGGGCTGCTGTAGCATTAAAATCACGAATTTGCACTGAGGTCGTATTCTCTGACACATCTTTTAGATACGTAGCAAGTCCAGTAGGTGTACTACCAAGCGGTAGAGTCGTTGTTCCGTTTGCAGGAGCTCCGCCACGGTTGTTGCTTGTATATGATGTTACTGCAGATGCAATTGAGCTGACATCGGTCTTACGAGCCGTGTCACGCTGGTTACGCTGCAAGGCAGGTAGTGCGATAAATACCATCAAGAAGATCAGTCCTGCAATAGCAAGCACCAATACAACCTCGATGATTGTAAAGCCTTTTTCACTGTTTTTTTGTACGTTCATAAAATCTTTTCCACCTTTCTATGAACAAAATTATTCTTGCGTCAAGACGCTTATGCTCATAGTACGTTATATTTTTTTCTTTGTCTAGGTATTTACGCCGTTCACTAAGCCGTAAATCGGCAGAAGGATCGCCCCCACCATACCACCAGCCACAATCGCCAGTACGACCATCAAAATCGGCTCGATAGCAGTGGAGATTGTTCGAATCTCTTCATCGAGCTCATCCTCGTATACCTGAGCCGTCTTGCCCATCATTTCGTCGATTTTACCCGACTGTTCACCGATTTTAATCATCTGCGGCACCATAGTCATAATGTAATCTTCTGGCTGCAAGGCAGTTGATAGTGCCTTACCACCCTTCACCTTCTCGGCTGCGCGCGTAATACTACCAGCAATAATAGAGTTGTTCACCGAGTCGCTACTGATGCGTAGCATATCGAGCATCGCAACGCCCGTGCCAAGTAGTGTCTGTCCGGTGCGCGTAAAACGAGCCATATAGAGCTTTCGGAACATCTTCCCAAACAGCGGAGCGTTGAGCTTGAAAGTATCCTTCACCTTAACGCCGTTATCTGTCTTGAGGTACTGCAACAAGAAATAGACACCAATACCTAGAATGATCAAAATAAGCCACCAGTAATTCTTGATCACTTCGGTCGTATCAACCATCAGCTGGGTCAAGAACGGAAGTTCCTTCTTCATGTCGCGGTATAGCTTCTCAACCTGCGGCACGACCGTAAAGAGCATGAACCCCATCACACCAGCGATCACAAAAAGTACGATAATTGGATAGGTTAAAGCCCCCTTAATCTTACTCATAGTAGCCGCATCTTTTTCCTGCTGGGCTGCGACACGCTTTAGCGCGTCGTCAAGCGTACCGGACGCCTCACCTGCTGATACGAGAGCAATAAAGACTTTATCAAAAACTTCAGGGTGTTTTGCGAACGAGTCAGACAACTGCCGGCCACCTTCGACATCAGCAATAATTTCCTGGATAACGCCTTGGAGCTTTTTATTTTCTGTCTGTTCCAAGACGGTACGCATACTTTGCGATAGTGGTAAGCCAGCACCAATAAGCGTTGCGAGCTGGCGAGTAAATACAATCTTATCCTTCGTTGTAATACGGCCACTCAACTTACCAAAGAAGCTCCCTCCTTCGACGACTTCTTTGACATCGAGAGGAACAAAACCCTGTTCAATTAGCAGGCGTGCGGCTGAATTTTCCGTATCCGCCTGAACAACCGACTTAACAATCTTGTCGGTTGCACTATCGCGCGCTTCGTAGCTAAACTTTTTCACCGATTATCCTCTCATAAGCCTTTCAAACTCGGTCAAATCAACGGCGTACTCGCGAGCGTTATCATACGTAATCGTACCGCTCTGCACAAGACTGACGAGTGTGCGGTCCATTGTCTGCATACCCTGATCCGCACCAGTTTGAATCACCGCATCAAGCTGGTGACTTTTGCCTTCGCGAATAATATTGCGGACTGCCGGGTTGGCGACCAGCACTTCTGCCGCTACGACGCGTCCACCGCCAATTGCCGGCACAAGACGCTGAGAACAGATAGCCATCAAGATATTTGAGAGTTGTGCTCGAATCTGCGGCTGTTGGTGTGGCGGGAAAACGTCAATCATACGGTCGATCGACTGAGCAGCTGAATTGGTGTGAAGTGTCGCAAACACCAAGTGACCAGTCTCAGCGATAGTAATAGCCGCCGAAATAGTTTCAAGGTCACGCATCTCACCAATAAGGACAACGTCAGGATCTTGACGAAGGCTTGAGCGAAGTGCTGCCGAGAAGCTGTACGTGTCATAGTGAACTTCACGTTGTACAACAACGGATTTTTTAGATTTGTGCGTAAATTCGATCGGATCTTCGATGGTAATAATGTGATGCGAGCGTTCAGTATTGATCTTATCAAGGAGTGCCGCAAGTGTTGTCGACTTGCCAGATCCGGTCGGACCAGTCACGAGTACGAGGCCGCGCGGAAAATCAGCAAAGCCCATAACAACAGGCGGCATGCCAAGCTCGGTGACGGATTTAATTTCATTTGGAATCAAGCGAAGTGCTGCGGCGAGATTGCCACGCTCATGGAAAGCATTTACACGAAAACGCCCGAGGGTGCCGAAGGCGAAACTGAAGTCAAATTCCTTATCTTTCATAAGGATCTGCTGTTGGTCCTGATCGAGAATGGCAAATACCAATGCCTCAACCTGCTGCTCATCAAGTGGGTTAAAACCGGCAACTGGAAGCAACGAACCATCTACACGAAGCATTGGCGGTAGACCTACTTGCAGGTGAAGATCGGACGCGCGCTTGCGAACAACTTCTTCGAGAAGTACTTCAATCCGTAGTTCTTGATTATTCATATTTTGTCCCACCCTTCTTTATGCAATATCTGCCGCAACGCGGTTTACTTCTTCAATTGTCGTTATGCCCTGTAGTGCTTTTAGATAGCCGTCTTGACGCATGGTAATCATACCCTGCTCAACTGCGAGGCGTTGGATTTCACCGCTCGTAGCTCGCTTTACGATAAGATCTTGGATAGATTCGTTCACATCCATGACCTCATACAGACCGGCTCGGCCAGAATAACCCCGTGGCGTCTGCGGCGTATCTCTACCCTTGACTAAAGTATAAGCGCTTTGGCCTGCAAGAGGCAAGTCTTTATACCCTAAATCTTCAGAAACCTTCAAGACGTCGGCTTGCGTCTTTGGCAACAGATGCCCTACCGTCGCCAAAATGTTCTGTGTCTCGATTGGTGACGACTGATACGACTCGCGTTTTGGAGCTACTCGACGCACCAATCGCTGACCAATAATTGTATTCACAGTACTGGCAATCAGGAATGGTTCAATACCCATATCAAGTAGACGCGGCAATACACCCGCTGCCGAATTGGTGTGGAGTGTACTAAACACCAAGTGACCCGTCAGCGCAGCTTGCACGGCAAGATTTGCCGTCTCCGAGTCGCGAATCTCACCCACCATCACAACATCAGGATCTTGACGCAAGATTGAGCGAAGCCCACTTGCAAACGTAAGTCCAACATCTGCATTGACCTGAATTTGATTAACGCCGTCCATCTTGTACTCGACTGGATCCTCAAGCGTAACGATATTAACAGCGTCGTCCTTAATCTCCTTAATAAGTGCATAAAGACTGGTTGACTTACCAGAACCCGTCGGACCCGATGTCAGTACCATGCCGTTCGGGCGGCGAATACCTTTTCGAATCGTTCGAAGTGAGCGGCCGGCATATCCCATTTGTTCAATATCAAAGCTGTTACCTGACTTATCGAGCAAACGGATAACCACTTGCTCTCCCCAAACAACCGGGCTAATAGCAATACGAAGGTCAACCTCTTTGTTAGCCACACCTACGGTAAATTGACCATCTTGTGGGATACGGTGTTCATCAATCTTAAGATTGGATAAAATTTTTATACGGCTCACAAGCGCTGGTTCGATAGATTTTGGCAGTTGCATAATCTCACGCAGCACCCCGTCAACACGACAGCGAATCTTGAGCGTCTTCTCAAGTGGTTCAATATGAACATCGCTGGCACGTGACTTTACTGCATATTCCAAAATAGTACTAAGTGCGCGGCTAATCGGCGAATCTTGAACAAGCGTCTTGATATCCTTGGCGGAGTCTTGATTAGCTTCGGCCTGTGACGCTTCTGCAGCTGCATCAACGCTCGAAAGATCGGTTCGATATTGATCGAGTACATGCCGCACTCCAGCCTCAGAAGCCATAAATACCTTGATTGGACGCTGGATGAGATTGGCAAGATAATCGACAGCTTGAACATTATTGGCATCGATCATTGCTACAGCAAGGCGGTTCTGTACCTCAGCTAGTGGTACGGCCATAAATCGTTCGGCAATGTCTTCAGCAAGAAGGCTTAGTACTTTCTGATCAATAATACTGTTGCTAAGATTGACGTACGGCACTCCAGACACCTGCGCAATGGCATGCGCCAATAGCTCGTCGTCAACGATATGCTTTTCGGCCAGAATGCTAAATAGCGGCTTATTAGTCTGCGCTACTTCAGCATTCGCCTCGTCAATCACTTCTTGACGCACCAGCCCTTCACTAACGAGCAGGTCAATCAACTTCTCCTGGATATCACTCGTGAGTAGTGCCATAACTTAATTCCTTTTTATCTTACTGGGGCGTATTAGTATTGCCACCGATTAGCACTTCAACCGTTGGGTTAATTGCATCCTTATTAAAGATACTAGGGTCCGGCTGGTCATCAACCGTTGGTGAAATAGCATCCACCGTTTTTACTTTGACCGGTTCTTGGTTTGACTTAAATATAGGTAGAGCACCGGCGACAAAGTATGCGACCAGCACGCTCATAGAAGCGATGAGTATAATCATTGCGATATCTGTTTTTTTCATGGCTTCACCACCTTATCCTTGAGTTCAATTGTACGCGCAGGCTCGTAGTAAGCACGCCCATCAATTGTCATCGTTAGCTTTCCATTTGCCTGTTCAAGTACAAGGTTCGTTATGTCGATAGCTCGGATCGAGCGTTCGAATCGCTCAAGCAAAGCCTTAAGTGCATTTGCATCGCCCGAAACCGCAAGGTTAAAGGTAATCTGGTTCTGAGTTTCATCAGTTGTTGTGCTCGCATCTTGCACGGCGCTGTCATCCGACACCTCAACACCAGCTACAGGGATCACATTAAGAGATTCCAGCGTCAAGCCATCAATACCAGCTATTAATTTTTGTTGCAGTGATGAACCAAGTGCAAGCGAGTTGGCATCCGCTGGTAACGCCTCAAGGATTACCTGCAGCGCCTTATCTTCTGGATTAGCCTTGACGCTATTGAGCCCTTCGTTTGTGTCTAGTAAACGAATGTTCTCTTCTAGTTCGGCGACGGCAGCGTTATTTTTCGTAAGAACTGAGACGGTATTATTCTTTTCGTTAATCACCTTTTGATTAAAGGCAAGTTTTTGCATAAGGAAGATCGAACCAACTGCGGCAAAACCAACAATAACAGACACCCCGGCAACCCATAAGAACATCGTACGGTTAGCCTTTGCAATTTGCTGTCGCTTACGAAGTGCAACTTCTTTTGTAGCCATTATTCATTCTCCTTCACGTCAGCGGCTGCATCGGTAAACAGGCTCTGCGGAATACGAACGCGAGAATCTGTGACATTTATCTGCTGGGCTGGTGCTTTAATTTCAACATTACGAAGTCCAGACTGGAGCAATTCTGTCGGGTATACAAATGAGATAATGAATCGCAACACTCTTTGACCCGAAGCATCCTCCCCGTAGCTAGTCTCTAGTACGTCAACTGTGCTAGCAAGTGCTGTTTCGCGTGGCGTATTGCTTTCAGCATCTTGCCCGGCTTTGTTAAGGTAGTGAACCTTGGTGCTTAGAATTGTCTTTTTAAGCATTTCTACTGATGAAAATCCGCCGGTAGACTGACCCTCGATGTTGATCGTACTCGTTGCAGGATCAAGCTTCACAGTTGAGAATGCAACGTTATTAGGAGCTGGCGGATTAACGGCTAGCATAAGGCTAAATAAACGAGAGTCTATCTTTTTATCAGTATGCATTTGCGTTAATTTAGTGAGCTGATTTTGAATTGTGAGCGTGTCACTAAGATCAGGCTTACTCTGCAGCTCAGCGTTCTGCTTCTTGATAGCATCGTCTGCGATATTACCCGCAATAGCCTGCCCACCAATGAGCACTGCGAGAATAACAACGACGCTCACCGATACGATACCGATAAGAACTGCGGTAGAAATCACTCCCGAGCGAACACGCTCAGCCTTGATGAGCTCCTGCTTAACATCTGGTATAAGATTGATTTCAATCATTATTTATTCCCTCTTTGCGCCAAACCAACAACTGTCGCGAACTCTGTGGCTATTGTTCCCAGTTGCTGCTGGTCGGATTGTTGAACGCGAACCTTCTGCCACGGATTAGCAATCTGTGACTGGACACCGGTTTTTGCGCTAATATAATCACCGAGCTTTGGCACCACTGCACCGTACCCCGAAAGCAAGACGCCACTAACAGCAGTGTTTGGATAACGGGTTTGGAAAAATTTGATAGACTTCACAAGCTCAGCTGCAAAGTTATCGAGAACACCTTCGATCGCGCGGAACACTTGACCCTCAAGTCGATCAGGGGCTAAGCCGAACTTCAAGATGAACTGACGCGCTTGGTCTTCTTGGACATTAAGATTCTGCACCGCTGCCTTAAGAAGTGAATTTAATCCGGTTGGGATAGTGCGCACAAGTCGAGGAGAATCATTAAAAGTAATCGCAAGATCAGTTGAGAACTCTCCAATATCAATCAGTAGTCGAGCATCCTTGACGCCACTTGGCAGCAGCGAGCGAACCATCGCGAGCGGATCTGGCTCGGCTGCAATCACGTTTAGACCAAGGCCCTCAACAAATTCCAAACGCTCTTCCGCGTATGAGTTGGCGGTGCTTGCAAGCAGTACTTCCTGCTTCTGCGGATCATGAAGCGACTGGCCAAGCAGTGCCCAGTCAACTTTTGCTTCATCAATTGACATCGGGATATATTGATCGATCTGATATTTCAACGTAGCCTTTAGTTCAGCTGGCGACAGCGTCGGTACATCAATTACGGTAGTAAAGGTCTTATTTGACGGAAGGCCAATAACGACATTCTTTGTCTTGATGCCACTTTGACCAATGGCCGTCATAATTACTTCACCTAAGCGACGCTGCGCCTCGGTTGAACCGCTTGTTGTTATCTTTGAATCCACTGGCGCATAGCCATAATGAAGTAATGTCCAGTTGTCTGTCCCGTTGTTTGCTAACTGTACGACCCGAACCGCATTGGTACCGATATCTAGTGCAAAAAAGTCGCCCACGCCTTTTAGTAATGCCATATTATCCCTCATTATACATAAGCATGATCACAAAATACAAGCCTATTGTTAAGTGTTATTAGAATCGTGGTGCTAGCTCACGCGTGTTAATTGTTTGGACACTACCCAGACCGCCAGAACGGCCGATTGCCCATAGGTACGCATCGGCGCGGAGGTTCAATACCTCAGCAGGTTCGCCGCTTGCCGCACCTGTCCCAGAACCGGAGGTTCGAGTAAGGTATAGCTTCTTTGCCATTACCGGCCCGTTAATCGTCAACTTATCTTTACATGTGTTACTTGTAAGAACTTGCGTGAAGTCGTTGCTACCACACGTATAAATATGGCCATTCGAACCATTTGCAACTAGCCACGAGTCAACATTCGTGACATTGTCATTAATTCGGATGTTATCGGCGATAATGACCACTTGCGGAATCTCACTGATCGAACTAAGCGAATCGGTGGTGTATCTGATATCACCGCTTATGGTGATTGTTCCGCTTGCTCGGATAATGACCGAGTTACTCTTATCAATGGTGCCACCTGAGATAGTAAGGTTGCCGTTTGCATAGAAGGCACCACTGCGCCCATCGAGAGATACGGTCCCGGTTAATGGCGAGCCGGTTGTTGCGGTTGGCACAAGTCGTGCAGCGACGTCGGGGATCGAGCCCGTTCCGGCTGGTACCGTATAACAACCAAACTTTATTGTGCCGTTACAGCCGCTTGTGCCGGTATGTCCGGCGTTTGCAAATGTTAACTTATCCCACTCACCCTGACTGGAAGATGAATTACCATCCGGGCCAGCAAGTCCTGCCGCCGAAGCACCCCTCACTGTTCCGGAAGCGAATATTCCATACTCTACCCAGCTACCAAACGTTTTTGTGCCAC
>CAMPKW010000025.1 GCA_946887425.1 uncultured Candidatus Saccharibacteria bacterium
CATCAGACCTATTTTGATTACGTAACGTATGAGTATATCGTTCACGAAGACCGTAAGCATCTGTCATACCAGCCAGTGTCGCTCTTTTTGAACAATATCTGGGACGCGCCAGCGCCAATGCGTGTCGTTGCGACTGGTAACTCGTTTTGGAATATTATTAGCTCAATGCGCCCGCATACGCTCCGTAATTTTGCCTCGCACTCTCAGCCACTTGATGCACTAGTGGAGATGGATTTTTGGAGTACGCGCACGATTGTCGAGGACGGTCACCAGTACTGGCGGAGTTACTTCCACTTCGGTGGCAATTACAATGTAACGCCAATTTACGTGCCGATCTACCAAGATGCAGTTTTGTCAGATACGTATGTCCGCACGCTTAAGGCGCAGTTCGTGCAGCTTCGCAGGTGGGCCTATGGAGCATCGGATGTTGCGTACGTAGCTACACGAGTACTACCAGCCAATCGCAATGTCCCGTTTTGGGCTGGCTTTGTGCGCCTCGTACGGCTTATCGATGGCCACTTAACGCTAGCATCGATCTCGCTACTTGTGGCGTTTGGTGGCTGGGTCCCTCTGTTTGTAAACAGCGAAGCGGCTCACAGCGTTGCTGCTCATCAGCTTCCCGATGTGGTGAGTATTATGCAACGTATTGCGCTACTAGGCCTTGTCGTCACGATCTTCCTGGCGTTTAAGATGCTCCCGCCGCGTCCAGCACGCTACAAGCGCCATCGTACGGTAGGAATGCTCCTGCAGTGGGTTCTCATGCCCGTGACCGCAATTGTGTATAGTACGGCGTCCGCGCTGTATTCACAAACTCGGCTATTATTCGGCCGCTACCTCGATAGGTTTGATGTCACTGAGAAGGCGACTGCCGATTCCGTGGCGCGCGCGAAACAAGCGAAGGTCTCCCGCGCTTCTTTACTGAAGAAATAAGCTGATGCTGTGCGGCATATTGCATAGCCGCTAGCTCATCATATTGCTTTAGCACCTGATGTGTAGTTGCCTCAATGTCCTCCGTCGTGACGGTCTTTGCCTGTGTGGAAAGTGTGTCTTCGACTGTTTGTGCTAGGGCTAATGAACTGTATTCCGCCTCTTCCTGGGCATGATGAAAGGCTTTAGAGATACTGATTGTCAATTTGCCGAGGTTGAATACGTCCTCGCTACCGTCACTTAATATAACCGGCTTATTATCAGCGAGCGATGGCCGCTCGTGCGACGTAAACACCGCGCCGCATTTACTACAGCTGCGCCGTCGCCATACCGACGGTCTTTTTTTGTGTGGCCGCGAGTTGGTCACGGACGTCGAAGGGTGAAAACAATTTATGCAAAACATGTCTATATATTGACATACCGCAAGATAAAAAGCTAGTGGATAACCTGTGGGGTGGTGGGGATAAAAACATCCCCCGGGGTGGCCGGGGGCGGAAATGAGCAACTGAAATGACTGGGTGTTACTTCGTGTGCGTACGATTTTTAATGGCTTGTTTGGCTTCTTGCCATGTAACATCGTATTCAAAACTAAGTTTGAATGCTTCGAGTGATGATTGCTTGTGTGCAGTATCTTTTGACATGGTTTTATAATAGCATAAGTAGTATATAAAGTCAATGATTAGTAATGCTTGTGCTTATATCATGCATGATATATATTTCTGTATTTACCAGTTTATCCCTAGTGGAAAACTTCCTGGTGCTGGGGATAGACATAAGGGCTATGCTATACTGAGCCCATGAAAATAATTGAAATAAACAGTGAACAGTGGGAAATAAAAGAAAGTGGCATTGTCACGGCCGTAGCCGGGGCTCTTATCGCAGTAAGCGGCACTGTAGCACTAGGCTGGGTCCTTTCTCATCTTGAGAGTATTGCATGGTGGTGGACGCTTGTGAGTGTAGGCGCTATCGCTCTTGGTGGATTAATCGTATTCTCAGCCTCTAGCCGTCGCGTAATCTTACGCCGACAGGGCGCATCGGAGGTGATCGTAACTAGGCCTATTGGCGGCAAGCAGACGCATGTTGCCTTTGATGCTAGTCAAATTATTTCAGTCAACTTAGATACCACGGATCAATATACGACCACCGGCAGTGGTGAAGATCGGTCGACGACGCGAGAGCGCGTTAGTATTTTATATGTAATCCTGCGGGACAATAGTGAGGTGATGCTTGCGACAAGTAAAAGAGGTAGCAATAATGGCATATCAATAAATGGCTTTAGCTTGAGTGGCCTAAGCAAGGCACCTCTCGCCGACGAGGCGCAACGTATAGCTGCTTATTATGGTTTACCTCTCAATAGTCGAGTTGATAATATGGGTGGTGCTGCGGCGACAGGTATCTTCAATGTGGTTAAGCGGGGGATCGCCAGTTCGCAGCAACCAGGGGTGATGGACGCTACCGAGTTTCCAGCTCGGCTGCAGCCAGCGGTAATATCGGCCCCTACTCAGCCAGTTGCGCCAGTAGTGGCGCCTATTCAGAGTGGCACTATGCCAACTCAGCCACCCTCATCTGAGTCGGCGAGTACTGACCAGCAGTCGCCTCAATAGGGATGTTGCTCAAATCATAGAAAAAGACCAATCTTTCGATTGGTCTTTTTCTATGGTGGACCCTAGAGGACTCGAACCTCTGACCTCGTCAACGTCAATGACGCGCTCTAGCCAACTGAGCTAAGGGTCCATAGCTTTATAATGATACCAGACAGGGGCGAGCGTTGCAATAATGGGCATTGTTGCTGTATGATGAGGGGGAACGAAGACGCGGCCTAACCAACTGCTGAGTTCCGTGGGTGTTGCGATGTACGATAACGTTGCTTCATAAGTGCCTGCTCGTTGGCAGGAAGTCCGGTGGAACCGCCCGTTAAAAGGGTCCGAGACATGCGATATATGGATTTAATACGTTAAAACCAGTCATCGCATGTTTTTTATTTACTAAAAAGGAGAAAAACCATGAACGACGAACAATTACATGCAATGCGGCACAGCTTGGCGCATATTACTGCAGCCGCCGTACAACGCCTGTGGCCAGAAGCGAAATTCGGCGTCGGTCCAGTAGTAGAGAATGGCTTTTATTACGATATTGACCTCGGTGAGAGAAAGATTTCAGAAGCTAACTTTGCTAAGATCGAAAAAACCATGCGCGGCATTATTGAGTACGGCGATGACTTTGAGCGCTTTGAGATGCCAATCGACCAGGCGATTGTCTGGGCGCAGGAGAACAGCCAGCCATATAAAGAAGAGCTGCTGAACGATCTAAAGCGCTCTGGCACTACCGTCGCAAAAGACCTTGATACGGCCGAGCTCGGACTTGCTTCAGAGGGGGATGCGGAGGTTGAGCACGTTTCATTTTATAAAAATGGTAATTTTGTTGATCTTTGTCGTGGCCCGCATGTTGCTAACACAAAGGACGTCGGTGCCTTCAAGCTACTTCGGATTGCGGGAGCGTATTGGCGTGGAAAAGAAACAAATCCGCAAATGCAGCGTTTGTACGGGGTTGCGTTTGCTACTCAGGAAGAACTCGATCACCACCTGGAGATGCTGGAGCAAGCGAAGCTTCGTGACCATCGCAAGCTAGGGAAAGACCTCGACCTTTACACCGTATCTCAACTCGTTGGCGCTGGATTGCCTCTCTTTACCCCTCGAGGTACGGTACTGCGAGATGTTATGGCGCAATATTCTAATCAGCTTCGTCAGGCGCATGGATTCGAAAAAGTGTGGACACCGCATATTACGAAAACGGCTTTATATGAGACCTCGGGTCACTGGGCAAAGTTTGGCGATGAACTATTTTTGGTCACCAGCCAGGAGACAGATGACAAAATGGCGCTTAAGCCAATGAACTGCCCGCATCATACACAGATCTTTGCGAGTAAGCCTCGAAGTTACAAGGATATGCCAGTGCGCTTTCTTGAAACGACAACCGATTATCGCGACGAAAAAACTGGTGAGCTGGGTGGCCTGAACCGTGTCCGCTCTTTAACTCAAGACGACAGTCATGTTTTTTGCCGCAATGATCAGATCGAGGATGAGATCAACGGGTTGCTTGCGAGCGTTCGTGAGCTATATAAGACTATCGATATGAAACTTCGCGTTCGTTTGAGCTACCGGGATGATAGTGATGGATACCTTGGCGACGTTGATTTATGGGAGTCGGCGCAGCAGCAACTCAAGAGTGCCGTTATTGCCAACGAACTCGAGTATTTTGAGGAGGAAGGTGAGGCTGCGTTCTATGGTCCAAAGATCGACTTTATGGCGACCGATGCACTCGGCCGTGAACACCAGCTTGCAACTGCACAGCTTGATTTTGTGCAGCCGGGCCGTTTTGGTTTGCAGTATACTGATGCCGAAAGCGCGAGTCAGACTCCTGTCATGATCCACTGTGCACTGCTTGGTTCGATTGAGCGCTTTCTTAGTGTCTTTATCGAACATACTGCTGGCTGGTTTCCGCTTTGGGCTGCCCCAGAGCAAATTCGTATCTTAACGATTAACGATACAGTGCTTGATTACGTTGAAGAGATCGAAGCAGTACTTCGCGAGACCGTTCTTATGCAGCCGGTTAAATATAATGAGCTGCGATTTAGTCGTGATGATCGCAATGAAAGTCTTGGTAAGAAAATTCGTGAAGCAACCACCTGGAAAATTCCTGTTCAGCTTATTGTCGGGCCAAAAGACAAAGAGTCTCGTGAAGTGAGTGTTCGCACCCAAGCTGGTGAAGAGAAGGTCTCACTTGATCGGTTGCCTGAATATCTTAAGACACTCTAATGATGGATGAGTCGATAATACAATCAGGATTTCGTGACGAGGTGTATCGCCTTATGTCACTTTTGCCTCCAGGTAAAGTGACCACGTATGGTGACTTGGCGTCGATGGCGGGACAGCCGCGGGCGGCACGTATTGTTGGCGGTATTGCACATCATGGACCCGAGCAGCTGCCATGGCATCGGCTGGTCAATAAAGAAGGTGGCCTTGCGATCGGATTTCCTGGCGGGCAGGAAGTTCAGCGTCAGTTGCTCGAAGGGGACGGAATTAGTTGTACCAATTACGCTATTGATAACTTTGGAGAGTGTCGATGGCGTCCGTAGAGACCCTGTCTAAATACCCGCTCATTGTCATTACGGGTCCGACCGCGAGTGGAAAGACAAGTCTTGCGATTGATCTTGCTGAAGAGTTCGGCGGTGAGATCATCTGTGCCGATTCTCGAACTATTTATAAGGGTATGGATATTGGTACAGCAAAACCTACGGCCGGAGAGCGTAGGTCGGTAGTGCATTGGGGTCTAGATCTTGTTGAGCCAGGCCAGGCCTTTAGTGTTGCTGACTTTAAGACGTACGCTTATGAAAAAATAGCAGAGATACGCAGCCGGGATAAAGTGCCGTTTCTTGTGGGCGGTACCGGACTCTATATTGATGCGGTCATCTTCGATTATCAGTTTGGTGCAACTGCCAATACCGAGCTGCGTGATAAGCTTGAGCGGTTCACGATTGAGCAATTACATGATTATTGTTTAAGTAACAACATAGAATTACCAGAAAATAAACTCAATAAACGATACGTAATACGGGCAATTGAGCAGGGTGGCGTCAGTCGCAAGCGTAATGATAAGATGATACATAATGCATATGTTGTTGCTATTGCTACGGATCGAGACGTTTTGCGCGCACGAATTCAAGATAGAACTGAACAGTTTTTTGACAATGGCGTTGTGAAAGAAGCAACTAAGTTGGGCAAAAAGTATGGCTGGGGATGTGCAGCGATGACCGGAAATATCTATCCTCTCGTACATCAATATCTTGAGGGTGAGATTGATTATGATGAAATGAAGGACAAATCAACAACGCTTGATTGGCGATTAGCAAAGCGACAAATGACATGGCTACGTCGCAATCCCGATGTGAAATGGTTGTCGCTAACAGATGCAAGACAGTACCTTACGGGTATACTCGCCAAGACTAAATAAGCGTGGTATGATAGAACACGAAACCTATCCGGCATTTACGCCGCCTAGAACACGAAAATTATCCTGAGGTAGACATGATTGACGCATTATTTGGTTCAAAAACTCGAGTGAAATTACTACACCTGTTTCTTAATCACCCAGGCCAGTCTTTTTATGTACGTGAAATCACTCGAACAATCGATGAACAAATTAATTCAGTACGACGCGAACTTGCCAATATGTTGAACGTGGGTATTATTACGAGCGATAGCGCGGATAACAAACTGTATTATGAAGTCAATCAGCGATATGAGCATTACGTGCCACTGCGAGCGATTTTTGCAGATCAGCACGTTGAGGCAATTGCTGATGTAGACCTCGCTACGACTTGGCATGAAGAGTTAAAACAGCTTTCTGGTGTGCGCATTGCGTTAACTGCTGGCGTGCTCGTGAAGGGTTCTACGAGCGCTGTAGATATTCTTCTGGTCGGCGACGTCCAGCCTGCTAAGTTAAAGAAAGTCATGAAGGACATTGAAAAGGCTGAGGGGCGCGAGCTGAATTATAGCCTGCTTTCGTACGATGAATTCTATTATCGACTCAGCGTTCGTGATAAATTTATTACTGAGATATTAAACGGTAACCATGCAGTCCTCGTTGATACGGATACCGTACTGTTAGATCAGAGCAAATAAGGAGATAGAGAATGTTTGATATTGAATATAAAGGTGGAAATACGGTCGTTATCGCGACAAAGAAGTCAACGGCGGTGTTCGATCCAAAGCTGTCGCTTGTAGGTCTAAAAGATCTTGCGGTGAAAGATGCAGTCGAAATCGCTACTGAATCCCGTTTTGCCCTCAATAGCCCAGCTGCCAAGCTTCATATCGAGGGGCCAGGTGAGTATGAGGTGGGTGATTTCTCGATTCGTGCGACTGCAGCAATTCGTCATATCGATACATCAGACGCTAAGCCGCTCTCTACGATGTACCGCGTCGAAATTGGTGATGTTCGTCTTGCGGTGCTTGGTAATATTGAGAGCAAGCTTACTGAAGACCAGCTAGAGAGTCTTGGTGTGATCGATCTGCTCATCTTGCCAGTTGGCGGTGGTGGATATACGCTTGATGCAACAAGTGCTGCGGCTATGGTGCGTCAGATTGGTCCAAAGGCAGTTATTCCTGTGCATTATGCTGATTCTGCACTTCAATATGAAGTAGCGCAGGATACCCTTGAGGTGTTTACGAAAGAGCTTGCTGCTCCTGTAGAAACCGTTTCAAAGTATAAAGTAAAATCAGCTGCTTCTATTCCTCAGGTACTTACGGTCATAGAACTTACTCGCAGCTAAGCATTTGCGACTGATAAATAAAAAACCTCCCAGATCGGGAGGTTTTTTATTGAAAAGGGTAGTTTAGCTAGCTTTCGCCAAGATGCCTTTTTTCTTTAGCGTACGAATCGCCTGAGTGCTCAAGATCATCGTTACTTTCTGGCCGTCTACTTCAAAAGTCTTTTTCTGAAGGTTTGGCTTAAAGACGCGCTTAGTGCGACGCAAAGAGAAGCTGACATTGTGGCCAAATTGTTTGCCTTTTCCGGTGAGTTCACATCGTGCTGCCATAATTAATTACTTCCACTTATTTTTTACAATCTGTATCAGTATACCGTTTGTAATGACTTTCGTCAAGGTGAAGCCGACTTTACTAGATTTAGCCCTGCACCTTTGGTTATGCTTGGGATATACAAAACAGTGAGAGATAATAAGGAAAGATTATGACATACGAACCCCAAGCTCATGATACTCAGATTGCGATAATGCGACATCTGCTATTTACGCCATCTGCGACATTTGCCGATATTCAAAAAGCAACCGATCTAACAAGTGATCATTTTAATTTTCATATCAAGCGACTTGTCCAGGAGCGCTATGTCCAAAAGGATGATCGGGCGTACAGTCTAACTGGTAAGGGAAAAGAATACGCTAATCGGATGGATACCGACGAGAACGAGATTGAAAAGCAGCCGAAAGTGTCAATTGTCGTAACGCTTGAGCGGACAAATGCGGCAGGCGAGCGAGAATTCTTATACCAACAGCGTCTAAAGAATCCATATTATGGTTTTTGGGGTCGATTGGGCGGAAAAATGCGCTGGGGCGAAACGGTCATCGAGGCTGCTGAGCGTGAGTTATTAGAAGAAACAGGCATGACGGCAAATTTTGAGTATAAGCTCCTCTATCACAAGCGTGATTTTGACAAACAGTCGAAGCGCCTACTTGAGGATAAAATATTTCTCTGTGTTTATGCGACTGAATTTAGCGGTGAATTGATTGAAAGTTTCGAGGGTGGCCATAATCGCTGGATGACTCAAGCCGAATTTCATCAACAAGAGAAGCGCTTTGAAAGCGTCGATGAGTTTATGGATTTGATGGACCAAGGTGTGACATTTGCAGAAAGGGAGTTCTATTATGACGAATCAGAGTATTAATGGGAAACTAGCCCGTGTGCCTATGAAAACAGTGGCCGATGAATTAATGGCCCTCGCTCATATTGTTGATCGTTTTATGGATGTGCCGCGAGCTACGATGCGTCACGATCGAGCCGAGACGGACGGTGAGCATACGCTTCGCCTACAGTTTATTGCAGTGAGCTATGCTGCGCGCTTTCATCCCGAGCTTGACCTTGGAAAAATCTCACTATACGCACTCATCCATGACTTCGTTGAGGTCTACGCCGGTGACGTGAATAGCTTGAAAGCAAGTCCTGACGCGATTGCTCAAAAGGCACTAACAGAGAAGGCGGCGTTTGGCCGGCTTGAGCATGAGCTAGGCGAGGTGTGGCCTGACCTTATTGATCGTTTGCGTCGCTACGAGGAGCTCGAAGATCCTGAGGCGCGGTTCGTTAAGTGCTTTGATAAGTGCGACCCATCGTTTACTCATCATGCCAACGGCGGACAGGCCCTAATGAATATGGGATTGATTGATTATGGCGAATTCAAAGAGTTGTGCGAGCGAGTGCGCGTTCGGATGGCTGAATATGCGTACGAGTTTCCGGATGTTATGGCGCTTCGCGAGGAGCTCATTGCTCGAGTAGCTCGAACTGCCTACACTCCTGTATAATAAAGAGCATATGGATATTCTTTACATCGGCATTGTCATAGGCGTGATTCTTTTATCAATGACTCTTCACGAGGCTATGCACGCATTTACGGGTTACTTCTTGGGAGATGATACTGCCAAGCGAGAAGGGCGACTGACGCTCAACCCCATTAAGCATATCGATCCCTTTTTAACGTTGCTACTTCCTATTGCCCTTGCAGTTGCCGGGTTGCCTATTTTTGGTGGTGCTAAGCCGGTGCCGTTTAATCCTGATCGCGTTCGCTACGACGAGTGGGGGGCTGCGCTTGTTGCAGTTGCTGGGCCGCTTACCAACCTGCTGATCGCGTTTATTGCATCTGGTGTGCTCGTTATGACAACTGGCGGTATTTCGCTCGACGGAACCTTGCTGAATCAGATTCTCGTAACGGTTGTGGCGGTAAACCTGGGCTTCTTCATCTTTAATATGATTCCCTTGCCGCCGCTCGATGGATCGCGTGTGCTATACGCCTTGGCACCCGAATTTGTCCGTCGGGGCATGGAGGCACTTGAGCGCATGGGGATTGTCGTTATATTCGCTCTTGTCCTTATCGCGAGTCCATTTATAGGGGCGTTTATGCGTCAATCTATTGGCTTTTTCATCGACCTGTTTAGTCGTATTTTTGGCGTTAGCTAAGCCTAAATGTTATAATGAAAGAGTCCCAAAGTCACCTAGACGTATATGATTTTCCTGAATATCATATTTGATCGGGAGTTCAAATGATTCATTTCCGTGGAAATGATTTGAGAGCACCCACCTTGCATAATCGCGGGGAATGTCAAGCGTCGACAGTGATACTTGGGGCATTTTTGTTGCTGTAAATCGAGTGGTGCGTGTCGGCATGGCCATCTTCGTGATAAAATAAAGAAAATACCGACAAACACAGAAAGAGATCATCATGAAACAGCGACTTTCGGTCCGCGCTATTATACGGAATGACGAGAAGACGCTATTGTTGCGCCGTGCGAATGGTCGGCAGACGATACTCAATCAGTACGAACTCCCCGGTGGCCGACTGGCTTACGGCGAGCAGCCGGAAGATGCACTTAGGCGGTATCTCCACGATGACGCTGGGTTGCATATTCAAACGGCGCAATTATTTGACGCGGTTACCTATATTGACCATGACGATCGAGATATTCAATACGGGGTCATTGTCTATCTTGTGGCAATTGCGGGGAGTCGCACGGTGACACTTAGCCACAACTATGACAAGTACCTATGGCAAAAGGTGTCGGCTATACGACAGGACAGCATCACGGACCTTTCGCAACTATTACTGGGTATCGTTCGCCAAAAGCAAATTACCGACAGCGCCAACGGCCTCGTGCAGGATAGGGTGGTAAGCGGTAAGGGCGAGCGAGATAGCGTGATCATCTATTCGGATGGCGGTTCTCGCGGCAATCCTGGACCATCAGCCGCAGGCTATGTGATTATGAATCTCAACCAGGAGGTTATAGACCAGGACGGTGAATACTTAGGGATTACCACTAATAATCAGGCTGAATATCAAGGTGTGCGGATTGGTCTTGAAAGGGCACTGGCACTTGGGATTAAACGGGTCGACTTTCGTATCGACAGTATGCTGGTTGTAAATCAGATGAACGGCATCTATAAGATTAAGAACCGTGAGCTGTGGCCGATTAATGAACGCATCAGGGGGTTGATGACGCAATTTGATAAGGTTACGTTTTCGCACGTTCGACGTGAATTCAATCAGTTGGCGGATGGGATGGTGAATCGCACACTTGATGAGCATGAGGATGACCAATAGGGTATAATGAGTTTAGGCAGTTCATTAGACGATCGCTTGCGCTTCTGGCGTAAGAGGAAAGTCCGGGCAGCGTAGAGTAATGGCAGTCGCTAACGGCGACCGGGGGTAACCCTAGGGAAAGTGCCACAGAAACCAAACTACCCCTAACGGGGAAAAGATGAAACGAGTGAGGTAAGAGCTCACAGTATGCCGTGGTGACACGGTGTAGAGGTAAACCCTGCCAGCTGCAAGGAGATCTACATAAAAGACTACTCGTCTGTAGGTCGCCATCCGCTCGACTGTATAGGCAACTATACGGCTAGATAGATGATCGTTCACGACAGAACCCGGCTTATCGATGGACTGCCCACTAAAAAACACCGCAAATGCGGTGTTTTTTAGTGTAAGGAGTGAAAAGAATTAGGCTTTAACGCTCTTTACGATAGCTTCAAACGCTTTTGGCTCATTAACAGCTAGTTCAGAAAGAACTTTGCGATCGAGTTCAATGTTTGCAGCCTTAAGTCCGGCAATAAACTTACCGTAAGTAACACCATGCTCGCGTGCAGCGGCGTTGATGCGTGTTATCCATAGGCCACGAAGATCGCGCTTTTTATTGCGACGGTCACGGTAACTATATTGGAGGGCACGAATAACAGCTTGCTTGGCAAGGCGGTAGCTACGGGTGCGGTTGTGCTGCATACCCTTAGCTAATTTAAGAATCTTTTTGTGCTTAGCGCGTGCGGTGACGCCTCGTTTTACTCGCATATTATACTCCTAGAGCTCGTTTAACGTTTTTCGCCATGCTTCCGGTAATGGTTGCAGTGGTGTTGGTTGCTCGCTTGCGGCTCTTGCTCTTCTTTGAAAGAAGGTGAGCGCCGAACGCGCGGCGGCGAGTCAATTTACCAGTACTGGTAATCTTGATGCGCTTTGCCGTGCCTTTGTGGGTCTTCATTTTTGGCATTATTTACTCCTTACTACTATGCTCAGATTGCGACCAGCCATCTGAGGCTTTTGCTCTAAAATTGCATCATCCTCTAGAAGAGCGACGATCTTATCGATCATGACGTATCCAAGTTCCTTGTGGGCCATCTCGCGACCACGGTAGAAGATTTGAATACGAACTTTGTGACCAGCTTCTAGGAAACCACGAATCTTACGAAGCTTGATTTCTAGATCGCCAGAGCCAATCTTGAGTCCAAAACGCATTTGCTTAAGTTCGCTGACTTTGCTGCTTTTGCGATTTTTCTGCTGCTCTTTCATCTTTTGATACTGGTACTTACCCCAGTCGACTACTTTTGCAACAGGTGGAGCGGCGTTTGGCGAAATCTCAACGAGATCAAGGCCAGCTTCTTCGGCTATTTTTAGGGCCTCATTGCGAGATAGAATGCCTAATTGCTCTCCATCTGCTCCGATGACGCGAAGTTCATTAGCACGAATAGCCTCATTGATACGAATTGATTTGTTGATCTTAACTCTCCTTATTTGAGTGTGCAATTGTAAAGCGTTACTCAGATAAGTATTTTAACAGATTGCGGCGTGGAATTCAAGAGTTTTGGCGATATTGGAGTGCTTCGCTGATATGGGGTGGTAGTATGTCCGGCGAGCCTTCAAGGTCGGCAATGGTGCGGGCGACTTTAATGATCTTGAAATAGCTCCTGGCGCTAAGGTTGAGTTTGTCGGCGGCCAAAGAAAGAAGCTGCTTTGTATCGCGGGACAAAGAGAGGAGAGTACGAACCTCGGAGCTGGATAAATTTCCGTTGTACTTATCACTATGGTTGTATCTGTTTTGTTGCATTTCTAACGACGATTTTATTAAAGCGTAAGCTTCATTCTGTTGTTTATTTGTCGACTTATTCTCGGTTAATAATTCATCATTTGCTACGCGTGATACATTAACAATCAGGTCGATTCTGTCGAGAAGCGGTCCGGATAGACGTTTTTGATAGGCGAGTATTTGCGTACTACTGCAGCTACATTCTTTTGTTGGGTCGCCGAAGTAGCCACAGGGGCATGGATTCATGGTCGCAATAAGCATGAAGTCTGCTGGATAGGTGATGTGCCCATTGGCTCGACTGATTGATATGTGTTTATCTTCCAGGGGTTGCCGAAGTGATTCAAGTACCGCCCGTGGATATTCAGGGATTTCATCTAGAAATAATACACCGAGATGAGCTAAGCTTATCTCGCCTGGTTGTGGTCGATTTCCTCCGCCCACAAGCGCGACTCGGCTGGCGGTATGATGTGGCGAGCGGAATGGGCGGGTTGTCAGCGTTGAATCAATCGCTTCGCCAGCTAAGCTATGGAGTTTTGTGGTTGCAATCTGTTCATCTGATGATAGATCGGGCAACAGGGCTGTCATGGCGCGTGCGAGCATTGTCTTGCCAGCTCCTGGCGGCCCAGCTAGCAGTAGGTTATGGCGACCAGATGCTGCAATCAGCAGAGCTCGTTTTGCCTGTTCCTGACCTTGGATATCGTCGAGCGTGGGGCCGCTGTGGATCTTTTGCTTTTGAGTCGCTGCGACTACTTGAGGCGTAATTCTTACTTCTTGCTTGAGGTGAAGGTAGAGCGCCCGCAAGGAGTCAACTCCTGTAATGGTGATCCCCTCAACTAGTTGAGCTTGGGCAACATTTGCAGTGGGGAGATAGAGGTGGGTTAATCCTGCCTCTCGGGCGGTTTCTGCCATTGTGATGGCACCTTTAATGGCGCGTAGCTGGCCGTCCAGGGCTAACTCGCCAGCAAAAGCAGCCTTCTCTAGCTCACTCTGGCGAAGCTGGCCGCTCACAGTGAGGATAGCGAGTGCGATCGGTAAATCGTAATGCGTGCCGTCCTTGGGCAATTCGGCCGGAGCGAGATTGATAGTGATTCGTTTGGTGGGATATTCCAGGAGTGAGTTGGAGATCGCACTTCGAACACGTTCTTTTGCTTCATCAATTGACTTATTGCCAAGACCGACTATCTGTAAAGAGGGGAGGCCTCTAGTGGCGTCACTTTCAACCTCGATGAGGTGGCCGTCAAACCCAACTGGAGCAATCGTAAAAACCTTAGCAACCATAAGTGATACCATCAGTAAAACATACTTGTTGGCCTCTGTAAATAATGCTATACTGTGTATATCTATTGGGGCTGATTTTAGCTTTCGACGGAAGGAATTTAACAGATTATTTTGCAAGTCGACCATACGCGTAACGTATATTTTTTAATTGCAACATTTACTGCAAAAGCAAAAGCTGGTCTTGCTCAGTTGGCTAACGCCTTCCGCATGCCTGTTCTTGCACCAGCTGTAGCCTAATACGCTCAGCCATCATTTCTCACAGGCGACATAGTGGGGGATGGTGTTATACTCATGTCGCTCACGTACTTATCGGGCAGCAACGATAAGTGGGGACATTATATTGCGCGACAATTGAAGTATCTTTGTTTATACCCTAGCTTCAGGAGTCGTTAACAATCGGTGTAAACTAAACTTGTAGACGAATAATCAGTTACCTTTCGGACCCGGGGGCAGTGCCCGGCAGCTCCACCAA
>CAMPKW010000026.1 GCA_946887425.1 uncultured Candidatus Saccharibacteria bacterium
ATATACCTGCTTGTCGAGTTTCGTATTCGACAAATGGGTCGATTACTTACATATTCTACAATAAAATACGCAAAAGAGCAATCGATCCCCCTATGCGACAAGTGCCATTTGAGAAATAAACGGTATCGCAACGACGACCAACAGAGCACCACCTATCGCCCAGCCCATCATTGCTGCAATACCCTCCTCGGTCTCTATTTTCTTAAATACAAAAAGTGATACCGCAAACTGCACCCCTACAGTAGCAAGGCCTGCGATAGTGAAAACATTCCCCCATATAGGAGAACCGTATCCATTTGCGTATATCCACTTAATGACAGTAGTGGCCGAAAAAGGAATACCTACGGCAACGATTGAGTTTAGCACAGGTCCGGTGCCGAATTTGTTGCTTAGATGAACTGCACCGAAGAACGAGAAAAGCGCAAGAAGAAACGGATTATACATATAGGAATTATACCAGCTTACTGTTCACTCACTCCCTCGAGGCCATTTAACTCTAGTAGCCGGGCTCTCGTTCTCCTTGCGAGCGCACTTTGCTATACTAAGCATATGCAAAATACTTTCATGAAACAACTCGTTAGCGCTGAGTACCTCATCGCAGCAATTTTAGTAGCCGTTTTTTATATCGTCGTAGGTGACTTTGACTGGTGGTGGCTGCCAATCCTCTTCTTGGTTCCCGATATTACCATGGCCGGCTATCTCATCAATTCACGAATTGGCGCACTAATCTACAACCTCGGTCACAGCCTCATCGGACCAGCCGCTCTTGTAGCACTCTATATTGGCACTGATAGCCAGGCGCTCCTTTTTGCCTCACTTATTTGGCTGTTCCATATCCTCATTGATCGCGCATTTGGGCACGGCCTCAAGCACACGACCGGATTCAAGCATACGCACCTTGGACATATCGGCAAAAAGAAAAAGAAATAGCTTCCGAATCCATATACGTTGGATCATTCGCTCCTACACCTACAGGCGCATAATGCTATAATGACCAGATCATGGCCTCACTCAAACGACTCAAGTTAAAAACATATGCCTACAAGAAATTCATAGAAAGCTACGTTAATTCCCCGATTCGCAGGAACAACCACGTAACTATACTTACAAACGGCGACGAGATATTCCCGTCAATGCTAGCGTCTATTAGCGAGGCGACAACATCTATATCGTTCTTAACGTATGTATATTGGCGAGGTGATATCGCTGATCAATTTGCCGCAGCACTTGCTCGTAAGGCCCGTAGCGGTGTCAAAGTTAATGTACTCATGGACGCGTTTGGCAGCAGTAAAGTCGATCAAGCATTGATATTGCGTATGAAAAAAGCCGGAGTTGAGTTTCGCTGGTTTCGCCCACTAAAGTGGTATACACTACATAAAATCAATAATCGAACACATCGCAAGATTCTTGTCATAGATAACCGCGTAGGATTTCTCGGAGGCGTAGGCATTGCCCAGGAGTGGACTGGGAACGCTCAGGATATCCACCATTGGCGCGACACACACTTTAAGCTCAGTGGGCCAGGAGTAACCGACCTTCTCGATAGCTTCAATGATAATTGGTGTGAAGCTGGAGGCGTAGCAGTCGACAATAGCCATGCCGCGACAACCCCCGACGGCAACCAAACAGTACAGTTGACGTCCAGCAAGGCAACTCGCGGCCGGACATACGCCGACAAACTATTCATGTCGCTTATCCATTCCGCTCAGATGAGTATCAACATCACTACAGCTTACTTTGCCCCTAGCGCTCAGTTTTGCAATGCCCTTATAGCGGCACGAGCAACAGGTGTCCGAGTCACAATTTTGACAAACAGCGCCCATACAAACCACGACCTCGTTCGAAGAGCTGGACATAGGTATTATAAACGACTCCTAGCGGCGGGTATTGAGATATATGAATATAACCAAACACTCCTGCATAGTAAAATTGCCACCATCGATGGGGCATGGGCTTGCGTCGGCTCCATCAACCTCGACGACCGCTCATTTGTTCTAAATGATGAAATCAATATGTCACTGACAGATCCGGCATTTGTTGCTGACCTTGATGCTCAATTTCTCGACGATCTTTCCCATTCAGAAAAAATAGTCCTCCATAAATGGATCAAACGCCCGCTGATGGCGCGCGTTGTCGAAACAGCCAGCGGCCTCCTTCGGCGACAACTTTAATTCCCACACTCCCCCGGTCTAATGGAGTAGAAGTGTGATTTTTCTCATATTTCAATTTTTTGTGAACTTTCTTACATTTACTCTTTTGAATATACGCTATATTAAGGACACACTAATCTAAGGATAAGGAGTTATTTATGGAAAGGTTTGATCTCACACAAGAGTTTGAGAATGTGGTGGGGAATATTATTGGATTCCTCCCAAACATACTTGCCGCACTTTTGATACTGATCATCGGTGGTATTATCGCATCCGCGCTTGCACGCTTAACAAGGAAAGTCCTTCAGCGACTGCGATTTGATCGGGTAATCCACTCCTCGGCAGCAGGTTCTGTGGTTTCCCGTATTATCGAAAGCCCATCACACTTCACTGGAAGAGTTGTATTTTGGCTTATTATGATTGGTACGATTTCACTCGCCGTAGCAGCGCTGAATCTACCGATTCTAAACGATTTGCTCGCAGCAGTTTATGGCTATGTCCCTAATATCATTGCTGCTGTAGTGATATTCCTCGTCGCGAGTGCCATTTCTGCTGGCGGTGCCCGATTCGTACAACGGGTTATGGGAAAGACTGCTATGTCGCGACTCGTGAGCACGGCAATCCCAGCTATCACCATGAGCTTGGCGATCTTTATGATTCTTAATCAACTAGGTATCGCTACCGACATCGTCAACATCCTATTTACCGCGATCGTTGGCTCAATCGCACTTGGCTTAGCCCTTGCCTTTGGACTTGGCGGACGGGAGGTTGCGCGTGGACTGCTTGAACAGGCTGCCGATAACGCTCGCACCAAACAAGATAGCATCAAAGAGCAAGTCACCCAAGCTGCTCAAAACGCTCGACGCTCCACTAACCGATAAGTAGAATACTTATCAAGAAACGGTAGTCACCGGCATGGCAATATCATCAGCCTGCTGGTGACTATTTAATATCTGGCTCACCTGCTCGAGCGTAATGGTGATCGTAGTACCAGGAAGCGCACTACCACTAAGCACCTGCTTGGCAACAGTATTTTCAACTGCTCGTTGCACAATTCGTCGCATCGGACGAGCACCAAGACGAGGATCATACCCAGCATCAACTAAAAGCAACTTAGCATCATCTTCAACCACAACCGTTAGTTTTTGAAGAGCAAGTGTCTTATTGATGCTCGCCAAGATAAGGTCGACAACTTGAATCAGCTCTTCTTTGCCTAAAGGTCGGAATGTAACGATTTCATCAAAACGGTTCAAGAACTCCGGACGGAACTGATTGGTATTAATAAGCTCATCGACAAATTGTTTCTCAAACTGTTCGAGCTGGTAACCCCGCTCGATGTATTCACGAATACGATCAGCCCCGGCGTTACTCGTAGCGATTACGATTGCATCACGGAAGCTCACTTCTCGGTTCTTCATGTCGCGCAGGATACCTTCGTCAAGCAACTGCAGAAGTGTTGTCAGCACTTGCGGATGCGCTTTTTCAATCTCATCAAGCAGCACGACACTAAATGGCTGCTTCATCACACGTGCCGTCAGGCTACCCGGATCATCAGCACCATCGGCAATCAGGCGAGCCACATCATCGGCGCGCACATACTCATTGAGGTCAAGACGGATGATTCGCTCTTCGCCACCAAAGTAGACGTCAGCAAGCGCTTTTGCAAGCTCGGTCTTACCCACACCAGTTGGACCCAGGAATAAGAAGGTACCAATCGGCCGATTCTGGTTGCGGACTCCGGCGCGCGCACGCCGAAGGGCATCACTTACCACCTGAACAGCGCGTGTTTGATTGATCATGCGCTTATGAATAAGTTCCTCGAGATTAAGCAGCTTTTCGCGCTCATCATCTGTATTTGCAACGCCTACTTTGATATCCATTGTCTGCTCAATCGCCTGCTGGACGGACTGAGCCGTTACAAGTCCGTCTTCGGCATGCGACGTCGCTGACTCAAGTAACTTCAACGCCCTTCCTGGCATGGCTAGATCATGTACGTAGCGCTCACTAAGGCGATATGCCTCTTCTAGCGACTGGTACATAAATGTAACGTGGTGCTGAAATTCCATCACAATCAATTGGTCCTGAAGTACCGCCAGCGTTTCACGCTCGGTCGCACTAGCGATAGAAATTCGATTCAGTGCATTAATAAGCGCTGGATTACGCTGGCCGATCTGCAAGTAACGCTGCTCATCCATCGTCAAGATAATACGCAACCTACCCGCTTCAAGTATCGGAAGTAACACATTACTCAGGTCAACCGATCCAACACCCTCTTCGAAAAACAACTGGGCGTTATCGAGGCAAAGAATCACGTTTTTAGCACTATAGGCCTCGTTGAGAATGCGCATAACAAGCTGCTCGAGCTCGCCGCGTCCAGGCGCAGCTGCAATCAATGCGGAGGCATCGAGCATCACCACCTGTCGAAATTTCAAGCTCGACGGCAAAGAAGACGACGCATCAAGCAGCCGATCAGCAAAAGCATGGACAATTGTCGTTTTGCCCACACCAGCTGGGCCTACCAGCGTTGCATTCTGCCTACCAGCATCTGAAAAAGTTGCAATAAGCTGGTCGAGTGCCTGAGTATGCGCCTCGAGCTCAACCCTCAATGCTCCTCTAGCACTTAATTGTTCGCTAATATTTTGGCCATATTGAGATAAGAGCGGAATATAACCAAACGACCAATCACGCGCAACACCGCCCGTACGGCGCGGCTTCTTTGATTGACGAATAAGGTCATGGATATGCTCATACCACTTTACGCCATTTATAAGGTCGTCTATACCTATCTGCAAATGAGCGAGCACCGTCTCGTGCTGCTCAAATGACCGCACAAGTGCAACAAGCAGCATGCCGCCGTTTATCTGTTTGGCGTCCATCTGCTCCATAAGAGATAAAGCGTCGCGCCAAATACGATCGCTATCGGCTGGTTTATCCGATGAAATCTCTTGCAAAAAACGAGCACCGATACCAAAACGAGCCGCAAAAAATTGACCACTCGGCACCTGACTGACAATCACCGCAAGGTCGCGAGGTGAAGCATCTTTTGGCAATTTTCCAAGTACATCACCTGCTAAAATTCCGTCTACCGAGGAAGACGCAGATGACTTCAGATGATGAACATCGCCCTTCCACCACTCAAGAACAATAATCGGCACTGCAGACAAACCTAGTAGCAACCACCCGAGCGGCTGACCGATAACGATAAATACCAACGCCGCAAAAAGACACACATATACCGAAATACTGATAAGCGGCTTCCATTTTGCGATAACGTTACCGACACGTGCTTTTTGCGCGCGGAGACTTTGTCGATCAAACACTATGCTGTCCATATTGGCGCCCATCCAATACTAAATAGTAAAATACCCGCAATGGGCAGTAGCGGCACGAGTGCCCAGCCCGCCAGCTCAATCAACCCCCAGGCAACATGAAGCCCGATCACAATAACACCCACGATGATCATGAATGTTCGCACCATTGCACCAATAATCCGCGACGTCAGGCGGTCGAAAAATGCGCGCATTTGAACGCCAATAGGACCCCGTATTTTACCGGCTGATATCTGGCGGAAAGGCGCGAATAAAGTTTGAAGTAGCAGGCTGATTGAAAAGAAATCAAGCGTTCGAGCCAACCGCTCGCGAATCAGGCCTGCACGCTGCCTCCAGCCATCACCATACCACCATGAAAGAATACCCACGAGAAACATAACCTTATTGTACCCTACCACTAATAATTAGGCTATAATAGTTACATGTCAAAGCCGTATACCACTCTCCTCGGCAAAGCCGTTCGTTATGCCGCGCGCCTTCGCGGCGGCGGATCGGCTCTTCCTGGATTATTTGTTGAAAAAATAGATCCTGATTTTATCAAGTCTACCCTTGATCAGCTCCCTCGCGGCGTCGTTGTTATTAGCGGCACTAACGGAAAAACTACTACAACTAAAATGGTCGTCGAATTACTTGAAGGGCAGGGACTTAAAGTATTCACCAACCGCACAGGTAGTAATTTCGTACGCGGCGTAGCGGCAGCCTTGCTCGGTGCAGTCGACCTAAAAGGCAACCTCGATGCAGACATTGCCGTACTTGAGCTCGATGAAGCGCATGCTGTTCATTTCGTGAATGCCATCCCCCCGCGCTACTGCCTGCTCCTCAATGTGATGCGTGATCAGCTCGATCGCTTCGGTGAAATCGACACAACTCTTAAACTGCTTGCTCATATTGCCAACCATACGACAGATACGGTCGTTCTTAACCGCGAAGATCCACGGGTCGCCAGCATCGCATCAACCCTCACGAATCAAAATGTCATCTACTTTGGCCTCAGCGACACCACCCGAGCGTTATTCCCTAATGACGATGATCTTCATAGTGCCCCACGTGTCGCGGCGACACTCCCCGACGCCAGCGTCACGCTCGACAACCTAAAGCAGCACACCGCATCCTTTACCCTGATCGATAAAAGCTTCACAACCGATCTCAAGCTTCAAGGCGTTTACAATATCTACAACTCAGCCGCGGCACTCGCACTCGTACGGGAGATCGTCGGAGACAAGCTCGATACCGACACGCTCATCGCCTCGCTGGCAGCCGTTGAACCTGCATTCGGACGTGGCGAGACGCTCACAATCGGCGGATATCCCCTCGAGCTGGTCCTTGTAAAAAACCCAGGCGGCTTCCGACTCGGCCTCAGCTCATTTGACGCAAAAGAGTACGCCACGATGATCGCCATCAATGACAACTACGCAGATGGGCGCGACATGTCATGGCTATGGGATGTCAATTTTGAAAGTCTTGCAGAAAATGGCGTACAAGCGGTAACCGGCATTCGCGCCTACGACATGGCGCTTCGTCTACAATACGAAGAAGTAGCAATCGGACATATCGATACGAATCTCGTCGCGGCACTACGGGCATTCATCGCTAGTCACAGCAACCAGCCAAAACGTATCTACTGCACCTATACCGCAATGCTCGCCCTGCGCCGCGAACTCGGTAGAATGACTTCTGTGGAGACAATCTCATGACCGACAAACGTACCATTACCATTCTTCAGCTCTATCCACGTGATATGAATATCTACGGAGATTGGGGCAACACCCTCACACTCAAACGCCGTCTTGAATGGCACGGCTATACAGCCATCTTAAAAGAATACAACCCTGGGGATGTATTTCCTGAAGATGCTGACATTATTATCGGCGGCGGCGGGCAAGACTCTGGCCAATCGATTATTCAAACCGACCTACTCACCATTGGCACCAAGCTCAAGTCGCTAGCCGATGCGGGCACGCCAATGCTTATGATATGCGGCCTCTACCAACTGCTCGGTAAATTTTTCAAAACCCAAGACGGGCACATCATTACAGGCATTGGCCTCCTCGATATTGAAACGCACGCCGGACCTGAACGCCTTACAGGCAATATCACTACAGAGAGTAAAGAATTTGGCGCCATTATTGGTTATGAGAACCATAGCGGCCAAACCTTCCTTGGCCATGGCGTTACGCCACTTGGCCGCGTCATCAAGGGTGCGGGAAATAATGGTAAAGACGACACCGAAGGCGCACGTTACCACAACATTATCGCCAGCTATTTACATGGCTCTCTCCTGCCTAAAAACCCAGCTATCGCCGATTTCCTCATTGAAAAAGCCGCAATTAATAAATACGGCGACTTCACTCCAACCGTCATTGACGACCGCTTCGCTGAACTTGCCCGCGAAGCCGCCCTCAAGCGACCGCGTTAATATTACTTGGCTACCGCCTGCAGCTTCTTCAGCTCGCCGACCACTTGGTCACCGTGCCCTAGTGGCGTTACGCGGCCATACACCTTCAGTACTTGCCCCTCAGGGCTGATGATGAATGTTCGACGCAAAATACCCTCGCGCCCAAACTGCTTTGGACCCCATGCGCCGTACGCTCGGATCATGGTCATCTCAGGGTCACTCAAGAGCGTAAAATTAAGATTATGCTTAGCCTTAAATTTATCGTGACTCGTACCATCATCGGCACTCACACCGATCACTTCGGCGCCGAGCTCAGCAATGTCATCACGGGCATCGCGCAGACTGCATGCCTCAATTGTACATCCGGGCGTATCGTCTTTTGGGTAAAAATACAGCACGACCCACTTTCCATGATAATCATCTAGTGAACGCATGACACCATCAGCATCGGTGGCGTTAAAGTGTGGCGCAGGGTAGGGCGTAGGTATCATCATATACCTCCAGTATACCCTAAGTAAGGCCTGCTATAATTAGAAGGTGAAATCCGAAAAACCGTCTTCGCGCCTGCTCACATTCGACCTGCTGCGCGGCTATTTCCTTCTATCTATTATCCTCAACCACCTCTACTGGTATCCAAGCGGGCTTGATATCGTGGCGGCTCGAGGTGATTTATTCGTCACCGCCGCCGAAGGATTCTTCCTTATCTCGGGCATTATTCTAGGTATTGTCCGTGGTCACCGACTCATCGATCAGCCATTTAAAAAAGCGGCAATCCTCCTTATCAAACGCGGCATTCACCTTTACGCCACGAGCATTATTCTGATGCTCATCTTCACCCTCATTGGCTGGTTCTTCTTCTTAGATAACCCAGGCTTAAAGCCAGGTATCCGACCGGTCACCGAATCGTTCTTAAGCGTCCTCGGCGGCGCACTCACTTTCAACTACATCTACGGATGGGCTGACTATCTGCGCCTTTATAGCATCTTCCTGCTCGCCAGCCCAATAGCCCTATGGCTACTCCGAAAGGGAAAGTGGTACATCTTAGCCGGGCTAAGTGTCGTTATCTGGCTACTCTTCCCTGCCAGCGGCACCTCACCTATATCGAACGAACTATTAATGCCGATTGCCTGGCAACTCATCTTCTTTGGCGGTTTTACAATTGGATTTTACTGGCCGAAACTCACCGCGTGGTGGCAAGATCTTAGCGAGCACGTTCAAAAGAACGTCATGGGCACGATAGCATCAGTTGCCATTATTACTATAGTCGCCAATATCATCCTCTTCTTTGGAAAGAATATACCTGGCGCCACCGGCGAAGTACTGACACACGCATATAATGCAACGCTTCCCTTCTTTACCAAAGAGTCACTGCCTCTCCCGCGCATCCTGCTTTTTGCTACCTGGTTCTCGTTTGGATTCTGGTTCTTCCATCGCTACGAACACCTCATCGTACGCTGGTTCGGTTGGATCCTCATACCGTTTGGCAACAATTCGCTCTACGTATACATCATCCACGCGTTCGTATTGTTCTTTGCCCATCTCATCATGTGGCAGGCTAGCCCAAATATCTTACTCAACCTGATTGGCTCGCTTGTTATTGTCGGACTCATCTGGCTATCAGTACGCCATAAGTTCTTGATGAAAATTATTCCGCGCTAAGACGATCGATTGTAAGTGCGCCGTATTTCGTACGGTCGGTCAACAAAAGGTTGCCAGGTAGCCGCAACAAAGGATCGCCGTAATATACATAATAGATCACGCTGCTACTAGCAAGTTCGACCTCAGGGTTCTTAACCTGCTGACTGCTGCCATTGAGCGGGGCATAGCCACCTCGTAATTCTGCTGCGTCGCTATAGAAATAAATAGGACACGTGCCGCGATAGTAATCGAGCTCCATCGCCACGTATGGATCGGCCGCCAAAATCTTTGTGCCATCTGCACAGCGTTGTAGTGCGGCCGAAGCCTGCTTTAATTCAGGGTGCTGTAAGCGTTGGAAATTGAAGTTGCCGACCACTATCAATTGCAACACCCCGATAACTAACACACTCGCCAAAATGCCAATCAACCATTTGCCAATTCGATTTACATGCGGATACACCAACCCAGCCGCAACTCCGATAAATAAACTCACGCCAATTGCTATGTGGGCAAGGTAACGCTCGACATACATAGGACGCATAAAACCGACAAGCGTCAGTACTGCGACAGGCACAAGTACATAAAGCAGCAATAGGCCAAGATACCCTTGCTGGTTAGTCGTGGCATACCTAAAGGCTTTAACACTCATCCAGCCAATCATCACCAACACAAACAATACCAAGAGTGACACGACCGCATTGAGCTGCCAGATCGGCTGGTAGACAAAATTAAACGACACAATACCAAGCAAGTTTTCCAGTGTCATTGACTGTGAAATAGGCGCCAATGCACCATTGCCCATTTGCTTTAAAAAAGCAGGCAACCACGGCACAAAAAGAACCACAGCTCCGGCGTACGCTATTACCCATGGCGCACGGACCAGCTCGTTGAGCGTCCCCTTCTTACGCACGTGCATCCATACAAGCCATACAACGTGCGCAATCCAAAGAAGGGCCGTGTAATAGAGTGTATACATGCCAATAGCCACCAGTGCAGCGTACGCTGCGTAAAGCCATAATCGTCGCGCCCTCTCTTTACTCTCAAGGGCCAAAATGAGCACATACGTTGCAGCAACCCCTACGAGCGAACCAATTGAATACATACGAATCTCAAACCCGTAGCGCAACAAGAACGGCGACAGCACAATAAAAATCATGGCTACAAGTGCAATACGCACACCAAACAGCCGCCTCACGAGCATCCCCGCCAAGAAAGCCGCACCACCCATAGCCAGCACACTCAGGCTTCGTAATGCCAGCTCACTCCAGCCGAAGATACTTGCCCACCCTTTAAGGAGCAAATAGTAAAGTGGCGGATGAGTGTCAATTGCCGTAAGGTGAAGGAGCTGTGGAATCGACTGCTTAGCGAGTAGAATCGAATACGCCTCATCAAACCATACGCTCTGTCGAAGGCCAATTAGCAGGCTAATAATCATTGCGATTACAGCACCGATAATTATAGTAATGACAACGTGGCGCTCAGCAAATGATTGTTTTTTCCAACCTAGGTGTTTAAGAAGTGTATGTAGCATACTTATGATGGTAGCGATTTTGTGACAAAAAAGCCACCCGCCCCCTAGATTTCATAGGAAAAATAAGCTATAATCACTCAAGTTACCACCTATCGGGGTGTGGCGCAGTTGATAGCGCGCTCGGTTTGGGACCGAGAGGTCGAAGGTTTGAGTCCTTTCACCCCGACCAGAGTCGCTTTATTCGAACCATCCGTTCAAGTAAGCCGACTCAGGTTCAAATGAAAATGGCATCGAAGTCTCGATGTCATTTTTTATAGCAAAATACAGAAAGTCGACCTCGGAGTGCTCGTCCTATATAATATAGAGCAATAGGAGCAAAATAACAGATATGACCAAGAAAACAAAGCGGACAGTAATAGGATCATCAATCTTTGGCGGAATAGTTCTACTGGCCACGGTTGCCGTTATGGTATTTATCCCAACGGAGCGGCAGTTATGGCTAGAGGTCGGCGCATTAGTTATGGGACTGGTTGTGAGTATCTGGGTGGTCCGCTTTGGCGTACCTGCGCGATGGCAGCGATGGATCAGTCCTGTCGCCCTATTGTTATTTATAGCAACGTGGCTCGCCTTAGGCACGGCTGGGTACGCCTGGTTCGGTGGTTTTCTAGCAGGTACGGCAATAGGCGTCGCATGGGCGCACGCGACCAATCGGTCAAGGAAGTCAGCTACCTCAACAAGGTCATAGACGAGCGGCTAGCTGCTCGAATCGCACAGTATCCGCCCGGTACATATCATAACTTAATCAACCTCAGTTTACCGTCGTCGTACTGGTTAATACTATTCAGTATTTTTATCAAGTGCCTTATAGCTTCCATCCTGTCCAAAGTTTGAGATAAATCTCTTTCCCTCGACCAATTTGAAACTTAAAATCCTCACTACAGTGAGGATTTTTTATTCCAACAACAGCGTTTGACTCAATCATGCTCATGCTTCATAATTCCCCACAGGAATCGAACAAAATGAACATACCAGCCCAAAATAAAACCAAAAATACTGGCTTTACAATCGTGGAGCTTCTTATTGTCATTGTTATTATCGGCATTTTGGCCGCTATTACGATCGTTGCTTACAATGGCATACAAAATCGTGCTAATGACACCGCCATACAATCAGATGTGCGCAATATTTTTATGAAGGTAAGAGAACTAGAAGCCATCAATGGAAGCATTCCTGCGGCTGCCGTTGCATCGGGTATTACAGGAATTGGCAAGATTGCAGTTTCAAAAAACGCCTACTGGACAGCTAATTACAACTTGTACTATTGCACTGGGACGATAGCGGGCACGAACGCATTTGGTGTCGGAGCAATGAGTAAATCTGGTAATAAATTTATTTATACCTCAGTAGCCGGACCTTCTGCCTACACAGGAGAATGGACGACGAGTGGAAGTATTTGTCCGGGCATGGGCTTCACCTCGGGATATGCCCATGGCTATGGATTTGATGTTAACTCTCAGACTTGGAATTCATGGATACAATGACACATAGCCGAATACCAGTATCCATCTATCGCCGTAGCGCCCGCACAAGTGGCTTTACTATCGTAGAACTTCTCATTGTCATTGTAATCATCGGCATTTTGGCCGCTATTACGATCGTTGCTTACAATGGCATACAAAATCGCGCGAATGATACCGTCGTAAAAAACGATCTGAAACAAAGTTACACGAAGATACAGGCATTTTATGCACTCAATACCTCTCTCCCTGCAAGTCAGGCAGAAATTAATGACAACCTTATTACGACGCGTAAGTCATATGGCGGAGGAGGAAATTTCCTTCTCTATTGCCGAGCTGATAATGGCGTCGCTGCGATCGTCGGAAGAAGTACCTCGGGCAATGGGTTTGCTTATTCGAGCAATGGTGGAGCGATCACATTTTCAAGCTGGCCTGGTGACGGCAACGCTAACCTCTGCCCGGCCGCAGGCATACCGACCACCACTAGCGGCTATGCCGTCAGCTGGCTAGGTGTCAACGGAGGGTGGGAACCTTGGTATACCCCTGGAAAATAGACCGGTGTAGACTGTCGACGCAGTCAACCACAGACCTAGTTTGACTCAATCATGCTCGTGCTTCATAATTCTCTATAGAAATCCATCAAACATATGAACATATCAGCCAAAAATAAAACCAAAAATCCTGGCTTTACAATCGTAGAGCTTCTTATCGTCATCGTGGTCATCGGTGTCCTCGCCGCTATTACGATCGTCGCGTATAGCGGCATACAAAATAGAGCCAATGATAGTGCCGTACAGTCAGACCTTGGTGCAATGGCTAAGAAGATTGCGTTGTTTCATGTTGACAATGGAAGATACCCGAACACGACAGGCGAATTAAATACTCTAGGTATCAAAGCGAGCTTCTCGGCATATAGTACGTCGCCCGCATACAACCTACCCTACTGTATCGCTAGCGACTCGAGTTACTACGCAATATCCGCCCTTAGCAAGTCGGGCAATAAATATTATTACAGCTCAAAAGTGGGCGTAGTGAAGTCGTACTCATCAAGCCTTGCGAACGACGGCATGCAATCTGCTAGTAGTAGCTGTGCTGATATCGAAGCTGGCACTGCGCGATCATTTATTGCTGGATACGGTAGCAGCGCTTGGCGCGTATGGGTTGGGGGAACGGCATAATGATCGCTCCATACAACCTTCGGCATACCAGGAATGGTTTCACGATCGTGGAGCTTCTTATTGTTATTGTTATCATCGGCATCCTCGCAGCTATCACTATTGTGGCGTACAACGGCATTCAAGATAGAGCCCGCAATGCCTCAATCCAGAGCGATCTCACAAACTTTGCTAAAAAACTCGAAAC
>CAMPKW010000027.1 GCA_946887425.1 uncultured Candidatus Saccharibacteria bacterium
TATACCCATTTCGTACAAATGATCGCGCAAAAAAGCGCAGAAACGAGGGAAATTATGGCAAGCATAAAAACGCTTAACCGAACCGACGAAAATGAAGAAAATAACAGAGCTCGGGAAACAAAAAACAACGCCGAAATTGCGTTGCGTCCTGTTTGGCAGGGGCACGTGGAATCGAACCACGATCCTAGGTTTTGGAGACCCATATACTAACCGTTGTACTATGCCCCTTTACTCGAAATATTGTAACAGATTGCAGTAGATGAATCTACTCTATCTTTAGATATACATTTTATAGTAAATAGGTTGCGCAATGCACGTCGTTGCTATACAATATATAGTAACTACAATTTAACGAAGTAAGGAATTTTTTACTCATGTCAAAAAAAGTACAACTTATCATTGGCAGCACGCGCCAGAACCGCCTCTCCCCTAGCATTGCTAGTTGGATCGAAGCACAGATTGCAAAGCACGAAGGCCTAGAGCTTGAAGTTGTCGACCTTAAGGACCTCAACCTTCCTCTTTTTGACGAGCCAATGCCGCCATCGATGGCACCTGGTGAATCTGCAAGCGCAAAGGCTTGGGCGACAAAGGTATCGAGCGCGGACGCCTTCATCATCCTCTCACCTGAATACAATGCAGGCTACCCTGGTGTTTTGAAGAACGCTATCGACTACCTCAAGCAAGAATGGCACAATCGCCCTGTTGCTTTCGTAACATACGGCTTTGGCGGTGGCGTATCATCAGCCGCTCAACTACGACAAGTCTTTGCTCGTATTGGTGCAGAGATGGTAGAAAACGATACCGCGATTGATATCGGCCCTATCTTGAACGAGACCGGCGGTATCACTGACACCGACGCCAGTCTTCAGCCATACGAAGAAGTAATTCAGTCGGCACTTGCTGAAATTACTGCATATGCAAAGCCAGAAGCTGAGCTCGTTACAGCGTAATAAACATCACCGAACAAAATAAAGAAGCTAGATTTGCGCTAGCTTCTTTTTATTGCCTATAGGTTCACTCATTTTTATCAGTACGAATTGCACGCATGAACTTCTTGTCGGCAACCGGATCGGCGAAACGTGCGATAGGCTCATAGACAAATACCCGCTCGTTCTTCACCTTTACGTCTTCGTCCACTTCTTGAATTGCATTTACAAAGAACTTTTCAATGAGCCACTCTCGGCCAGGCGCCGTCTGACCGATCACTGTAATGCGCCATATATCATCACTCCATCGCTCCGTTGATTTGATCTTGAGCGGCTTTGCGAGCATGGTTGGGCCGGCGGGTACGGCATTGATGAGCTCTTGCAGCTTCTCTTCGCCCTTGACGCGGTCTCGCACAAAAACGTCGACCGCTAAAGTACGTACGCCACGCGGAGTCACATGCACTGCGTGTATTTGCTGGTTGTTTACCCAAACCACTTCGCCACTCAGACTACGCAGCTTCGTGGAACGTAGCGTGAACTGCTCGACTACGCCCGTTACATCTAAGAACGGCTCAATTTTTACGTAGTCACCAACATGGAACCACTGCTCAATGATCATAGTAGCACCAGCGGTGAGGTCGCGTAAAAGCATACCAAGCGATTGACCGGCAAATACAATAAAGAAGGCGCTTGCACCAATGGCAGCTACACCGCTATTTGCCGACGGGCTCAAGAAATCCCATGCAAAGTATGCAACCACCGCCACAACAACCGCCCGTACGGCCGCAACCGCGATGCTAAGGTACGTTTCAATTTGGCGTAGGCGAATATGTCGCTCTTCATTCGATTCGGCATCACTATGCACCGAAACAACCTGCGCGAGTTTAATGATCGCGCGGGCAAGGTATTTGCTCGCGATGTACGCCACCACAATCGAGGCGATAAGAATTAATATAGATCGATAGGCGTTAGGTTGAGTGAAAAATTCTGCAATCTCTTCTAGTAGCCCGGTTGGATTAAATGCATTGTTCATATAATTTCAGTATAGGTGATCACCTCAAGAAAGACGAGTCTTTTCACTATCAATTTAATCTGTTACCATAGGCACAAACGTAATCATGAGAAGCAAGGTGTGGGTTATATGAATACCGTAGTTGTTGGCGGAGGGTTTGCAGGCGTAAAAGCTGCACTTGAGCTTGCAAAAAAGAAGCTGGGGCGCGTTACTCTTATTTCGGACGAAACCTTCTTTCTTCACCACGCAACACTATATGCCACCGCGACTGGCCGAGCAACGGCCGAGTCTGTCGTCACACTTGCACACATCTTCGCTGATTATAAAAACGTAAAGCTTGTTCATGACAGCATGATCTCTGTCGACCCAGATCGTAAGATGGTTGTTGGCAAAAAGAAATCATACGAATACGATTCACTTGTCATAGCGATCGGCGCTGTAACTACTCATTTTAATATTCATGGCATGAATACCCATAGCTTTGGTGTGAAGACACTTAGTGAAGTGCGCGAGTTTAACCGTCATCTGCACGAAGAGCTCATTGCCGACAAACACCTCGACAAGCATTACGTTATCATTGGCGCTGGACCAACTGGCGTAGAGCTTGCGGGCATGCTTCAGACATATCTTGGCGAAATAGCAAAGGCACATCATATCAAGCGTGCTAAAGTTAATATCCTTCTGGTTGAAGCCGCCGATCGCGTGCTTCCGCGCTTATCGAAAACAGCGAGCAAGAAAGTCCAACGGCATCTTGAGAAGATTGGTGTCAAAGTACTAACCGGTCATAAGGTCGAGGCACTTGGCAAAGATTTTATCACTGTTGGCGGGCGCAAAGTCGCTACAGAAACGGCCGTCTGGACATCTGGTGTAGCCAATCACGAGTTCTTTTCACGTCATCCTGAATACTTTCAACTTAGCACCAATGGTCGTGTCGAGGTGAATCAATATCTTGAGGCCTATCGAGATATATATGTGCTCGGCGACAACGCCGACACTCGCCATACAGGCCTTGCACGGACCGCCCTTGAAGACGGCAGGTTTATCGCTCGCCATCTCGCACGTAAAGCTGCGAATCAGCCCTTATCGACTCGTCGCTCATTCACGCCACCAAGTGGCATACCGGTAGGTGACGACTGGGCATATGTCGAATGGCTCGGCGTATATGTCACAGGGCGCATCGGATCATGGTTCCGGCGCATGATGGAGCTCAGCGGCTACAAAAGCTTACTTTCGCACGATAAAGCGCTGACAGCCTGGAAGGCTCATTATCAACGCGAAGAGACCTGTGAACTGTGCAAAAGATAAGCCTTCTTGGCTGTTGTAAAAACATAAGCGCCTCCCTATAATGAATGATAAAGTGAAACAATAACAAGGAGCGTTCGGGTTGTACGTATGTGCAACCTGTAAACAAGCAGTATGAAGATACTTATGCTCGGGTGGGAGCTTCCTCCGCACAATAGCGGCGGACTCGGTGTGGCGTGTTATCACATGTCAAAAGCATTGGCGCTGCAAGGCTCCGAGATTGACTTTGTCGTTCCCTACTCTGCGGTTCATCCTGAAATTGATTTTATGACTATTCATAGCGCCACCACCCTCACCCCACTTGAGCGCTATGGCCTGGGTGCATATGACAGTGATATGACACTTGAAAGAGAGCTGTCTACGGCTGACGCCACTGATCTTAAAGATATGCGCGGTGTTCAAAAGCGATACGTACAATTTGTCGAGCAACTTGTCGAGACCAACAAGCCGGATGCGATTCATGCCCACGATTGGTTGACAATGGAAGCTGGGGTACGAGCCAAGCAACTGTGCGGCGTGCCGCTTATCGTTCATGTACACGCAACTGAGTTCGATCGATCTGGCGAAAAAAGCGGTAATCCGATCGTACACGACATCGAGTACCAGGGCTTGATGATGGCCGACCGCATCATTGCTGTAAGTGCCATTACAAAAGATATGATCATTGATAAATATAATATTCCGGCCGACAAGATCGAGGTCGTACATAATGCAATCGATGCATCTTCGTTTGACGATGGCTATGAGTATGATATTCGCACCTATCGCTACCTTGAGGCGCTTAAAAGTGAAGGCTATACAATTATTAGCACTGTCACCCGGTTCACTATTCAAAAAGGTCTGACGCATTTTATAGCCGCAGCGGCCCGCGCCTGTGATAAGTACGATAAGTTGGCCTTCCTTCTGGCTGGCGACGGTGAGCAACGCGACGAGCTCATTCGCATGGCTGCCGCTCACGGCATCTCAGATAAAATATTCTTCACAGGTTTCGTTCGTGGCAAACAGTGGCGGGATGCGTACAGTGTGGCGGATATATTTGTCATGAGTTCCGTAAGTGAGCCGTTCGGTCTTACTGCTCTTGAGGCTGCACATCACGACAGCGCGCTCATCATAAGCCGTCAGTCGGGTGTTGGCGAGGTGCTCCATAGCATCTTCCGATATGACTTTTGGGACGTGGATAGGCTTGCCGATCACATCGTCGGCATCGCTACTTCACCAGCCCTAGCTCACGAGTTAAAGTCAAATGTGAAACAGGAATATAGCCGTATTTCATGGCACGATGTTGCGCGCGATTGCCTGCGCATCTACAAAGGATCGAAGCACAGGGTGGCTTTATGAGTAAGCGAGGCATCGTTCTTTATCTTCATGTTCATCAGCCGTTTCGCGTGCGCCAATATAGTGTGTTTGATACGGCCGACAAGCATGATTATTTCGAAGAACCCGACTACAAAACCGATCGCAATAACGAGCAGGTACTGCGCAAGGTAGCCGATAAATCATACAGGCCAATGAACTCGCTGTTGCAGCGGCTACTTAACAAGCACCCTGACTTTAAAGTGTCGTTGAGCATTACAGGCACTTTCATGGAACAGGCGGAGCAATGGGCACCTGATGTACTCGATAGCTTTAAGGCCCTTGTAGCAACTGGCCGTGTAGAGATCGTATCTGAAACATATTACCACTCGCTTGCCTTCTTTTACTCACGCCAGGAATTCGAACGACAAGTAGAGACACACCGTCAAAAAGTGCGTCAGTTGTTTGGTGTTGAAACCTCCGTATTTCGAAATACCGAACTGGCCTACAATGACGAACTTGCAAAATGGGCAGATGGCTACGGATTTAAAGGTATCTTGGCTGAGGGATGGGATCCTGTATTGCAGTGGCGCAGTCCTAATCACGTCTATCGTCCAACGGGCACCTCGAACATCAAACTTCTACTCAAGAATTACCGCCTAAGCGATGATCTTGCGTTTCGCTTTAGCAATAAGGCATGGGCTGCCTGGCCGCTTACGGCAGACACCTATAGCGAATGGACAAATGCGTCGATCACTGACAGTCCGCTCGTCAACCTATTCATGGATTACGAGACGTTTGGCGAGCATCAATGGGCTGACACCGGCATCTTTGATTTCTTTGAAGAGTTTGTCGCCAAATGGCTGAACAATACCGACAATACGTTCTATACAGCGTCGGAGGCTATCGATACGCATGAGTCAGCTGGTGAAATCAGCATGCCAAATACGGTCACATGGGCGGACAATGAACGTGATCTGACTGCTTGGCTTGGCAATGACATGCAAAAGGAAGCGCTTAAGCACCTCTATGCACTAGAAGATGACGTGATGCGTACAAATGACACGCAACTGATTAATGATTGGCGCATGCTGCAAACATCTGATCATGTGTATTATATGTGCACCAAATGGTTCACCGATGGTGATGTGCATGCCTACTTTAGTCCGTACGATTCGCCGTACGACGCCTTCTTGTACTTTATTAACGCCGTTCGCGATATTCGCTGGCGGCTTCATAACCACCACAAGACAGGAGCACTCAATGGCTAGACCGGTCGTTTTAAGCAATGGTACCCTTCATGTTGGGCTAAATACCTATGGCCTCGTGCATGATTTCTACTTTCCGTATGTCGGACTCGAAAACCACTCCGCTGGTAGGTCCCTCCGCCACCGCGTAGGCGTCTGGATCGACGGCCGGCTAAGCTGGCTGGATGACGGCAGCTGGACATTCAAATTTCGCTACCCGCACAGCGCGCTGATTGGCCATACGCAGGCGAAGCACGATGAACTCGGTGTCCTGATTGAATTCGATGACCTCGTCGATGCACATAGCAATGCACTGCTTCGTAACATTCATATTGTTAACCTCAAAAATGAACAACGAGAGATTCGTTTGTTTATGCATCAGGCGTTTGCAATTGGCGACTCCCGTAGTAATACCGATACGGCACAGTATCTACCCGATAGTGACGCAGTATTGCACTACCGCGGCCGTCGCGCATTCGTAATATCTGGCGACGTCGAAGGCCAGCCGTTCGACCAACACTCAATTGGTCTTTTTGGCATTGAAGGTCACGAAGGCACTTATAGAGACGCCGATGACGGCGAGCTCAGTCAAAGCAATGTCGAGCATGGCCGTGTAGACTCGACAATTCGATTCAAGTTAGTTGTCGAACCGCTTAGCTCTAGTAGAGTCCATTATTGGGTGACGGCAGCAACATCAATCAATGAAGCTCTGAAGATCCACAAGCAAATTCAAGAGCAGGGTCTCCTTAAGCATCTCCACCGCACAGCTGGCTGGTGGCACGAATGGCTTCTCCCTGCGCTTCACGTTGCCGACAAGATCGACCCTGATCACCGTGAAACATTCCTCCGTAGCATCATGATCATCAAATCACAGATCGACAACGGAGGGGCGGTCATAGCCAGTACCGACACGACAATGCTTAACTATTCACGGGATGCCTATGGCTACTGCTGGCCGCGAGACGGCGCATATGTCGTCTGGCCATTGATTCGCATGGGGTATACCGTAGAAGCACTGCGATTCTTCGAGTTCTGCAAACAAGGCCTCCATCCCGGCGGCTACCTGCTACATAAATACCGTGCAGATGGTGCACTTGGTTCAAGCTGGCATCCCTATGTTCATGACGGTACCGTAGCGCCGCCGATTCAAGAGGACGAAACGGCGTTGACGTTATTTGTCTTTGCGCAGTATTACAAGATGCACCCTGACGCCGAAGTTCTTGAATCGTTTTATGAAACAATGGTCTGTCCAATGGGTGACTTTTTAGCAAACTATATAGATGAAGCCACTGGCTTGCCGCGACCAAGCTACGACCTATGGGAAGAGGTATTCCTTACGACAACCTATACGGTCTCTACAGTCTACGCCGCACTTGTCGCCGCAGCTGACCTTGCAGCAATCTCAGACGATTCCGATAGGGCTGTTAGCTGGCGAGCGGCTGCTGATGACATTCTCGAGGCCGCACACAAACACCTCTATAATGCTGAACGAAAAGCCTTTTACAAAGGAGTAATCGTTAAAGATGGCGTCATCATAAAAGATGACACATTTGACATGTCGAGCGTTTTTGGGTCATTCATGTTCGGATTATTCCCATCCGATGGCGACGAACTCACCTCTTCAGTTCAAACACTCCGGCAATTATTCGGATTAAACGACGGCACAATCGGCCTGCCCCGATATGAAAATGACAACTATCAGAGGCAGGACGAATCAATCACGGGCAACCATTGGTTTATCACGACACTATGGCTTGCTCAATACTACATCGAACATAGCCAAACCGAAGAAGCGACAAGAATCCTCGATTGGGTAAAACGTCACGCCCTTTCAACTGGCGTCATGTCCGAGCAGGTAAACCCAACCGATGACGCAATTCTATCTGTCGCTCCTCTTACCTGGAGCCATGCAGAATATGTCGCTACGCTACTCGATACGATAACGGAGATGGAACAATAATGAAACACCTCGCCCGTAAGCTAATACACCATGCAACTCGTACTGCACACCACTTCAAGCCATCAACAATACGCGATAGACGCCAAAAACGTAATACCTACCAGTATTTTACCGAGCAAAATGGCTTTGTGTACTTTGGTTATGTAGACCATGCGGACGATGATCATAATGTCATACGCGGCCTTACGGCCACCTCTACGCGAAAGGATGCCCACTATAGCGTCGGCTCTCAGAATGGATACGATATTGCATTTGTCGAACGAAAAATAACCTCTCACACTTGGACTGTTCTTGATATTACACTCAAGAATGCCGCTGACTATCCGCATATATTTATCGGAACTGGTCACCATAGCGAACGCTTCTATGCCCACCTGTTCTTTAAGTTTCGACACCTACGACAGGTGCCGATCGGAACATACGAAATATACGATCCGCAGTTTACTGATCATTACCGAATGTTCGCATCACCCTCATCATTTCTTGATGCCGAGCGGCTATTCCCTAATAAACTGGCCAAAATTATTGGTTCTCATTTCCGTCCACTTGCTATTGAGATTGCGCATGGCCATCTTTATATCTACGCCGACAATCAGCGTGTAACACAGGGTCTATTACAAACGATGCTACAAAATGGACTGTGGCTGGCTGAAGAATTGGATAAGAATACGGTGACGATCTAGTTCATAAGCGATATTGAAAGTAGGACGGTTTTCAACATATGTTGCCAAATAAAAAACCCACCACGAGGGTAGGATTTTTATTTGGTGCTGGAAGTAGGACTCGAACCTACGAAGCCGAAAGGCGGGAGATTTACAGTCTCCTGTGATTGCCACTACACGATTCCAGCATCTATGTTGCGCCTACGAAAATCATAGGAACAACATGGAGCCGCTTTACGGATTCGAACCGTAGACCTGCTGTTTACAAAACAGCTGCTCTAACCAGCTGAGCTAAAGCGGCATTTGCACGAAGTACAGATATAAGTGTATCGAAAAGTTGCGATGTTTTCAACCCTAAACTTAAAGAATATGAAATCGTCATTACTTGGTTTTTTACCTCAGTTTTGCTACAATTGTCCGAGGTATGCCGACGTAGCTCAGTGGTAGAGCACTTCCATGGTAAGGAAGGGGTCTCGGGTTCAAATCCCGACGTCGGCTCCATTTTTGTGTCCGTACCCCTAGCAATCACGGTTAATTTATGCTAGTATAGGTAAGATTGATATAACAACCGTAAGTGAGTTTATAATGGCAAAGAAGAATACAAAGCGCAAATTGGTTGGCCTCGTTAGCGAGCTAAGCGGCCACCGTACGTACTACACTACTAAAAACGTACAAAACACGACCGAAAAGATCAGCCTAAAGAAATATGATCCAATCGCTCGCACACACGCTCTCTACGTCGAGACAAAAAAGAACCTCGGACGTAACGAGATCAAACCACGCAAGGGTTAATCCCTACAAAATATCCCTCACAACGAGGGATATTTTATTTGGCCCATTTCGACCATTGAACAAATGCTGGTCGTAGCTTATTACATAACTACGCGACGTGGCTGGCGAACACGCTTCGGTTGATGTTGCGGAATCATCATTTTAGCAGACTTCTCGCGCAGTCCAAGTGCAACATCACCCTGCCCTGTACGATCATAGGCATCAGCTAGGATATTAAGGGTCTGAGGGATTGGATCAAGCTCAACGGCGCGCTCCAAGCTCGTGATCATCTTCTTGTCGTTACCCAACTTCTCCTGCACCTTTGCGTACGCAATATGACGTGCCGATAGATCACCTTCCATGGCAAGCGCTTGTTCGAACGCCAATGCAGCCTTCTCATAACTCTTTGTTTCGTAATAAATAAGCCCGACATTATGTAGACTACTGGCACTAGGTTCAAGTGACTGTGCAATCTCAAAACACTCAATCGCGTCTTTGAAAGCCTGCTGTTTTGCATACAGAATACCGAGGCGGTTATATGCCGTTGCATTGCGCTCGTCGACACGCAAGATAGTAAGAAGTGCTTTTTCTGCGCGAAGATACTTCTTTTCGCGCAAAGATTCTTGAGCAATCTGCCATAGACCCTCAAGTTTGTCAGATAGTTTCGTCGGTAAGTCAGCAACCGCCTCGCCAAGTGTTTGGCGTTGAGTAATTGCCCACGCACCAAATAATGCAACCAAAATAAGTCCTAACATTGTCTCTTTATTATAGCACAACGTGGCGAGAAGAAAACGGATACATCCGTCTTCTCGAGCGAGGCAGTGTTACATTACTACGGTAGTAGTGTTATATCACAAGCATCAGAAGCTGAAGGCGAATATTACCATTTGCCTCGATGACATCATACACACCTGAAAGCCGCTCCAATTGCCGTATCAGCTTCGGTTGTGGCTGCGACTTCAAGCTATGTTCGATGATTTTTATGCAGTCCCTAATCATAAGAAGTGCCTTCGGGCGATCATCTCGATAGCCATGAGCAACGAGAAGCTTATCATAAGCGCTCCCCTGCAGGAAAGTTCGGGCATCACGCATAATTGCAACGCGCTGCGTAAAATAGTCTTCGTCGTTATGTAGCCGTGTCAGCTCCGCAGGTAGTCCACTTGCCATAAATAATAACTGTGAACGCTTCGTGACGTCACTGATACCGAATGAATCTAGGAATGCATCCGACTGTGCCGGTGTGATCTTTCGCAGCTCTACGTGCTGTACCCGGGATCGTATAGTCGGCAAAAGTCGACTTGGCTCATGTGAAGCAAGGATAAATGACGTGCCCGCAGCGGGCTCTTCAAGCAATTTTAAAAATGCGTTTTGCGCCTGATGGCTCATTCGCTCAGCATAATCAATAACAATAACACGCTCACCAACTTGCTTAGTTCGAGCCTGTGAATACAGCCGACGAATACTATCAACCGTTATACTCCCCTTTTCAAGATCTACCTTATCATCTTTTTCCGGCAACACGACAAGGGCATGCGCAGCGTGAGCGTGCGCGACATTGCGAGCGATAGTTCCCAACCCCACACCTTCGGCAGCGCTCAGTAGAAGTGCATGAGGCAAGTGAGCAGTCACTTTGGCGAGTAGCGCATCACTAGTGGGATGCAGTACAAGGCTCACAGGTCCTTTGCCTCGCTAAAGTGCTCTACGAACGCTGATGGAACTGGCGCATGGAAGGTTTTTCGCTCCCCGCCAGGAATAGTAATCTCGAGGCTCGATGCATGAAGATACAAGCGGTCAGCTTCTTTGCCGTATACTTTATCCCCCAGGATTGGCGTACCAATATATTGCATATGAACACGCAGCTGATGCGTACGGCCGGTATGAGGTTTCAAGGCAACGAGTGTCTCCTTCTCGGTAGTAGCGATTATCTCATACGTAGTAAGAGCCGCTTTGCCCTTCGGGTCAACTCGGAATGTGCTCGGCGCGGAAGGGTTGCGCCCAATTGGCAGATCGAGTTTGGCTTTTGCCACCTTTGGCATCCCATTAACGATCGCCGTATACGTCTTTTTTGTGCGGCGGTCGCTAAATTGCTTTTGCAGCATCGTGGCGGTTGCGTCATTACGAGCACCAATCATGATTCCGCTCGTGTCTCGATCGAGGCGGTGTACGATACCGGGGCGGTTCGAATCGCCATTATGGCTCGAGTACCTGCGGAAGAATTCACCTACGGTAAATTCTTCGCTAAGTGCACCCTTAGCATGACTCAACACGCCAATAGGCTTATTGATAACAATGACATTGTCGTCAATATAGACGATCGGCAACTCTTCGCCGGTGAAATCAACTGCTTCGGGCATTTCAATAGCAATGCTATCAACACTGGTAATATCAAACTTTGGCGAAAGGCGTACCTCACCGTTTACCGCAACGTGTCCAGCTTTGATGTGCTTTTGCCACGTACTACGCGATAGCTCGGGGTAGCGCTCGGCAAGCTCAAGATCGAGTCGTTTCTTATTTGATGTTTCAACAAAGAGATAGCAATCCTTACCCTTGAATGGTAGGCCGTAGGTAGTAAGATGGTCATTTGGATTTTCTACCACCTCGCCGCGAACACCCTGCTTTTCTGTCTGAACTTGCTCAAGAATATACTCAGTATCGTCTTCTGCCAAGTCATCAAATAGAATGTAAAATTGACGCTTATTGAAACGAAATGCAACCATTGTGCTTTTTTCGGTTGGGTTCGAAAACTTTACCATTTCGATATGACGAGGAACGTTTTCTTCTCCCGCCAGCTCGAATCGGCGCAGGATAGCGATAATATCTGAACTTGAAATTTTAACCATTATTTATCTTTCTGACGAAGACCTACAGCCTGTTGAGCTCGAAGTAATGTCGCATTAGCTGTTTGTGTCAGGTCGCGCTCTGACTGTTCTAGTTTTGCAATGATCGCTGTATCATCAACCGCCGCTAGCTTCCGCTGGAAGGTAGTGAGGAATTGTTCAACTTCAGTGGCTACCACCTGCTTGAAATCGCCGTAACGAGTTTGACCGTCAAATTCGGCAATTGTTTCGGTAAGATCCTGGCCACGAAGTAGTGCGAGAATTTCAAGTAAGTTCGAGATGCCTGGCTGATTTGCTTTGTCAAAGTGAATTTCAGCTTTGTCGTCCGTCGTTGCTGACATAATCTTTTTAGCCGCAACGGCCGGATCGTCACCTAGGAAGATTACCCCCCGCCCAGATTCGTCTGATTTACTCATCTTCTTAGTCGGATCGACAAGATCCTTAATACGCAGGCCTTGATCTTTGCCAAAAAATTCATGCTGTCTTGGTACGGACTCTGGAACAGTAAAGACTGCACCAAACTTATTATTAATACGCTGTGCGATATCACGGGCAAATTCAAGGTGTTGCGTTTGGTCTTCTCCGACGGGGATATACTTTGCATTATAGAGAAGAATATCTGCAGCCATGAGTACTGGATAATTAAAGAGGCCGACCGTTGCATCTTCTGTCGTTTGGGTGTCTTCAAGAATTTGATCAATGAATTTGAATAAATCACTCTTAGGTATAGTGTCGCTACTCGTATTATCAAGTGATGCCATCACCTCAGCAAGGCCAGGCTTGTGGTATTTTTTGCTCTTCTCTTTAAACTGAGTCATACGACGCATTTCGCCAAAACCAGTAAAGCAATCAAGGATCCATGTAAGCTCACTGTGTGCTGAAATATAGCTCTGGCGGTACAGATAGA
>CAMPKW010000028.1 GCA_946887425.1 uncultured Candidatus Saccharibacteria bacterium
TTCTTGTTTATTTTTGGCCTCTGCATAATTTATTTATTCAGAAGCTACCCCTATAATATGACGGGAAAGCGCTTGTGTCAATGACTTTTATAAAAAAACTTTTGGTAAAAAATACTACGTAAAAACACTCTATATGTAGGCCCTTTATCACCCGCTTCACACTAGGCTGTGTACAATTGCTTAAAGCATGCTTCCTAGCTTGGCGGCGGGGAGTAATACAGGGCCTATTAATCATTGCAACATTTGTCGTATGTTCGCTCAAACCAGCATGTGCTAGTAATCGAAGCGGGCAGGTGCGCGTCAAGAAGCTCGCGGCTCGCCGGGTGTCGTTGTGTGAGACTCTCAGCTATCGTGGGTGGCCGCTTTCGTTGTTGGCGCAGGGTCTGGTATGTAGATAGGACTTGACCAACGACCGGGCGGGGTATGTATGTTGCTATGAGCGGTAGTGTTTATGCCGGCATAGTTTGAGATAGAATAAAGGCTCCGACCTGTTGACCTGCTTTTGCAGTCATTCTGCCTGCGTGGCGGTGTGCAGGTCGCATGAATCAACCGCGTATTATTTGGATCGCCCGCCTCGCACTTTTTAAGTATAGTGACATCACTGAATGTTCCTAAGGTATGGGTGGGGATTGAGAACGTGTGTCTCCTCAAATCAATAGTAAAATGATAAATAAAATATTTGTAGTTAAAATAACAACTATAGGTATTTAAAATAATGAGTCTTTAACAGATGTAGATATATCGTTGTGGAAATGATGTGCTAAATATACATCAAATAGTATTGACCTATAACATTTCTTATGCTTAAATCAATACAAGCTTTTACAAACACAAAAAAAGCAAAAAACACCTTAACAATTTGAACGAGAAGCTAACTGATGCATCCTGCCGGATTTGGCGTAAACTCGGCGATGACACTGTAATATGCCATTGGTTCATTCGTGAACCGATATGACTTACTTTATGTAAGCCACGCACCTTTGTATATTATTTAGTGGCGTTGCCGATGCTCCGCCAAACTCACTTTGAGTAAGGAGTTGAGCGCTCGGTATTAGTACCGATGTGCTTAGTAAATCCAATGTTATCACTTGATAGTATTGCTACTACTAAGCGCATCGTGGAATATATCGAAAGTGACATATGCCCAGGGTTATCCCTGAGCGGTCAGTTGCCCTTGAGTGGATGGCTATTTCAGAAGCACGCGCCCTATTTTATCCAGCGGCGGATGTCGCAACTGAAGTATATATGCTTTCCACTCGGGCTCTCTTGTTCTTGTTCGTATGGTGATATAGTGGGGAATATGCTTGGGAAAATATTGTTGATTGGATCAGTTGTAGCAGCGGTAGCGCTGGTATTTTTGCTCAATCAGACAACACCCAATCAAGCCGGACCTCTTGGTGTTCTCGTGATTTTTTTACTTATGTACGTTCTTGCGCTTGTTGGCGTTACGTTTGCTATTCACGGGGGTAGTCGGCTTATAGCAAAATTCTCTGCCTCATTGACAGTGAAGCGACCCTTTCGAGTTGTGAGCCTAAAGCAGTCGTATTACTATGCATCGATTATTGCACTTGCTCCCGTTATGCTTATTGGTATGCAGTCTGTGAGCGGCATTAATGTTTACGATGTTTTATTAGTTATCTTTTTCGTTGCTATCGGCGTAGTATACATTAGCCGAAGAATGCCATAAACGGCACTATTTGTTTGTTGTGTTTATGCTATAATTACAGATATGGAATCTGGATCTCAAGCTCCGCAGCCACGCTTTGAGCAAGCGCCCGTGCCAACAGGGCAGGCGATTGAGCGTGCGCCGCTGCCTTATACGCCTGAGCTTGGCGTTGAAACGGGTGCTGAGCGAGCGGAGGTGGTATCTGAGACGGCCGCGCGCCAGGCGGACGGAACCCCTGTTTTGCCAACGCCCGTCCTACCTACAATTGTCCCTCAGCCTCCGGTTGATGATACTGCTGCCGTGCAGGATGATGCACCATTACTGGCGGCCGACGAAGATCTGATTGAGAAAGAATGGGTAGACAAGGCGAAAAAGATTATCCTTGAAACAAAAGACGATCCCTACGCAAGAGAAGCAGCGGTGACGCGACTTCAGGCCGATTACTTGCGTAAGCGCTACGGCAAGGAGCTTGGTTCAGCCGACTAGGCAGAAAGAGCTAATAATTTATGGTAGGGTTCTTGATTACGACATTTATCATACTGACACTTGGAATAGTGGCGGGTTCTTTTATATTCTCTCAGTATCGCAAGACGCTTCGTGAGGCTAAGAATTATGAGCGTGGATTAAAGATGATACCACTTTTGATTCATCTTCCGCCATCAAGCGACGATTTACAGGCCGGCGGCCGTGACGAACGTGATCTTACTGAGGAGATTCTCTCTCAGGGGCAGGTGATGTACAACATTATTGCCAGTACTGCGACCAAAGGGTTTAAGAGCCGAATTTATGGGCAGCGTCATCTTTCATTTGAGATTTTGTCACACAAGGGGCTCGTTCATTATTACACTGTCGTGCCGTCCGTGCTTGAAGATGTGGTTCGCCAGGCAATTGCAGCAGCCTACCCATCGGCGCGATTAGAGGAAGTGGCTGAACACAATATTTTTAGCCAAGTTGGCAAGATGAGCGGTACGATTGGCGGCGAGTTTACACTCAAGAAAGATTTTGTTTATCCAATCGCAACATACCAGGAAACGAAGCGTGATGCGGCACGAGCACTACTAAACGCCCTTTCGGCTGCAGGTCGTGAGGATGGAGTTGCTGTTCAGCTGATGCTTCGACCGGCGCAAGAAGGGTGGACAAAGCGATCAGTTGAGGCTGCGGGGCGTATTAAGAAAGACAAGGGTGTCAAAAAGCCAAGTATCGGGGGGCTGTTGGCTCCCAAAGACCTCATGGAGGCATTGTGGAAACCGCCAGTTGCTGGTGATGTAAAGCCAGAAGACAAGCAGCTTACGTCGCTCGAGCAGTCGCTCGTTGATTCTATCGAAGAGAAGACCCGCTATCCGGGCTACGAAGTATTGATTCGTGTCGTTGTTTCATCGAATACTGCCGCACGTTCCCAGGCGCTACTTAAAAACGTAGTAGCGGCTTTTTCGCTATTTGATTCCTCGACTAATAACGGTTTCAAGTTTAGTCTTTCGAAAAATATTGAAGAACTAGTGACGGCATATGTGTTTCGTTTTTTCCCGCAGACGGTTACGCAGAATGTTCTCAATAGTGTTGAGCTGGCGACTATTTTCCACCTTCCTGATCAAAGTAGTATTCCAACCTCGCAGGTGCAGCGACAGATGGCAAAGCAGGTGGATGGTCCAACGCATGTGACGGAAGAAGGTGTGCTGCTTGGCTACAATGAGTTTAGGGGCACGAAAAAGCAGATTCGCCTTAGTACTGGTGATCGTCGTCGCCATACGTATATGATTGGTCAGACGGGTACTGGTAAGTCGGTGAGTCTTGAGAACCTGGCGTACCAAGATATGATGGACGGCCGTGGCTTTGCATTTATCGACCCGCACGGGGATTCGGCTGAAGAGTTGCTAGGCATGGTGCCAAAAGAGCGCGTTGAGGATGTTATTTACTTTAGTCCTGGTGATATGGATAACCCGATCGGTCTCAACTTGTTTGAGTTTGAGAATCAAGATCAGCGTGACTTTTTGATCCAGGAGACGATTGCGATGCTGTATCGTTTGTATGACCCAGGCCATACGGGTATTATTGGTCCGCGCTACGAACACTGGTTCCGCAATGCGGCCCTAACGATCATGAGCGATCCAAATGGCTCAACTTTTATCGATGTGCCACAGGTGTTTAACGACCAATCATTTACCGACGAGAAGATGAAATATATTACCGATCGTACGGTGCTTGATTTTTGGAATAAGGAAATGGCCCAGACGAGCGAGGCAAATAAATCTGAGGTTCTAGGGTGGTTCGTGAGTAAATTTGGCGCGTTCCTTTCCAATGAAATGATGCGCAATATCATTGGCCAGACAAAGAGTGGTTTTGACCTGCGCGACATCATGGATAATAAAAAGATTCTCCTTGTAAACCTTTCAAAAGGCCGCACTGGCGAGCTTAACTCTCAGTTGCTCGGTATGATATTCGTGATGAAGTTCCAGGCGGCAGCCATGGGTCGCGCTGATATACCGGCCGACCAGCGCGAAGACTTCTGCTTGTACGTGGATGAGTTCCAGAATTTCGCGACAGATAGCTTTGAGTCTATTTTGTCTGAAGCACGAAAGTACAAGCTCAATCTCGTACTTGCCAATCAGTTTATGACGCAGTTAACAGATAAGATCCGAGAAGCTATCATTGGTAACGTTGGTACAGTGATTAGTGGTCGTATTGGTATTACGGACGCAGAGATATTGCAGAAGAAATTTGCGCCGACTTTTGACGCCGAGGATCTCACGAAGCTTCCAAATTTCCAAACAGTGGCGTCTGTCATGATCAATAATGTGCCATCAGCACCGTTTAGTATGTCGCTTATTCCGCCAATGGGGAAGTCGAACCCTCAGCTGCGTGACGCGCTTAAACGATTATCCGCGGCCAAGTATGGCCGACCGAGGGCGCAGGTTGAGAAGGAAATTTTTGCACGGCTGGGTGCTGGCGATGCGGCGAAGCGTGCAAAAATAGAAGCTATGAAAAAAGCACAGCAACAACGCACAGTTGGAGGGGCGCCGAAGCCTGGTGCTACTGGTTCGTCATTCCTTGATGACTGGCTCGCTAAGCGGCAGCAGATGAGTGCTGCCGGTTCAACGAACCAGCCATCTCCGGTAGCTCAGCCTGTTGCACAGCAACATCCGCCGCGTCATTCCACGCCTGCGCCGAGTAGCCTGCCGCCAGTGAATAAAACAGCGTCAGCTACTCCTGTAAGGCCGCCTGTGGCGTCAGGGCACAGTTCTGTGCCTGCATCCCCAATTGCTCCTGCGCAGGCCATGTCGGATTCAAAACAGCCCGTCAGCCCCGATAAGCTTCACCTTCGAGGTGAGCATGCATCCCGTGATGATGAGGTCTCTATCAAGATCAGGTAGGGGTGGACATTGGCACATAATAAAAACGTCGCTCATATGAGCGACGTTTTTATTATGTGCTGGGCGTATTGTCTAGGATCGATTGCCAGTAATCATAATCTTGAAGTAATCAAACAAAAGGCCGATTACCCAGCCGACTACAAAGGCGCCAATTGTCTCGAAGCCAGACAGCTGATAGCCGACATTTTTGGCAACGTAGTAAAGAGCGAGTGTTGCGAGGAATGCTGCGATTGCGCCAGAAGCGATTGCGTTCGGTCGGGCGATAGTGGCGCCAGCGACATCACTGGCCTTTTCGATGGTCTTGTTATGAATGACCTTACTAAACGTTCGGCTTGGGCCCGAGAGTTCAGCTTGTACTTTTTTCATTGTTCGATTGTAGCTTGCGTCCCGTTCTTTTTTACTGATTGGGCCGCGGCGTACGGCAGGTGATGGTTCGCCGCCGCGCTTTTTCTCGGCACCGCCAGCCTCAACGCTCACTGCTGTCTCTAGCGCCTCTATTCTTGCACGTTCAGCGCTTTTTTCGCCACTCTCTGGCGCAAGCTCGCCGAGTCGCTCGTATTTTGCGCGTTGCTTTTCGATTTGCTCGCGTGCAGACTCGCCAGCCTCAACGCCTTGCTCCGCACCGGTAATTAATTTTTCTGGATTAGTACTCATATTCCCACCTCGTTATGTTATTTAGATTGTTCCAGCGTTGAGGTCGCGACGGATAAGTCGAACTTCTTTCTTGACCTGTCGTGCTCGTGCGTAGAAATAGGTGACAACGGCAAGGACAGCGCCCGCAAAGATCATATTCTCTGAAGCACCTGTGCGAGGAAGCTGCGTAACGACTCGCTCCACGGTCTTTTCTGGTGGGCAAAGGACAGATACATTGAGTGTATTACCAAACACATTTGACATCTTGCAGTCGTATGAGCCACGCGCCGTTTGATGGGTAGCGATGGCTGGAATAACGGCTTTCACCTTGACGCTGACAGTTTTTGTGAGCGTTGCGCCTGGCTTTATGGCCGTGACTGGCCACGTAATTGACGTGGCGGTTGTGTTTTCGTTGCCAGCGGGCTTTATGAGTGATCCGCCGCCGAGGTCAATGATGTCGGCGTATTCCAAGACGTCAGACAATGAATCCGAAACGGTGTAGTCGCCTTTATCTTTGCCGACGTTCTTGACTGTTAGTGTGTATTCAAGGACGTCGCTTGATTTTGCAGTTGTACCGTTGGCATTAGGTGTACCTTGAGTTACGTTACGGACAGATTTGGCGATTTCGAAATCTGGGATACAGTCTTTGTCTTTGTACCAGATTGTCTTATCCTCTTCGCAAGGTTTACAACCAGGATCGCTCACGACAAGTTCTGGATTGAGTGGGCATCGCGGCTCAGGGCTGACGGTAAATGACTTCTGGCAGCTTGGGCCAGTTTTGTCTCCGGCGCTGGTCGCGACAATGACTGACGCAGTATATGAGCCATCTTTTGGAAGGTTCGCTGTAACAGATGTGCTCGTGGCGGCACTCGGGGTGAGTTGATTGTATACTTCTGAACCCTTGGTATCTTTGATGATGTAGCGGTAGCTGCTGATTGTTGCACCGCCGCTTGCCGAAGAGGCGCCCGTTAGGCGGAAAGAGGTGCGATTAATTGGCGTAATGCCGAGGCTAGTACAAAGGGCGGCTGGCACTGGCGGGGGTGGCGGGAGTGATACATACACAGGGTTGCCACAGTAGAGCATGATCGCAAACCAGCCGCCATCAATCGCTCGCTTACCGATAACTGCTCGGTGTGTCATTGTTGTATCGAGCCAGCGGCCACTATAGACGCCTGTGCTTGCGCCTGCTACATCAAGTTGGTAGCGTCCTGCGTCGCCGGTATTGGTGCGTCCGACGAACTGAAGCTTGTTGTTGAAGTCGGCCGTATTAAAGAAACCCTCTTGGGCGTTGATGATGTCCTGTTTAGTAATACCGACGCGCGAGTAGATCTGTTGTATGTCGGTGCGGCCAGCACCGTCATTATTGCGGTCGTATACTGCAAGAAGTTCTTGCTTGTTAGCTAAACGATTATAGATAACGGCGTCAGGGTTGGCGGCGTTGGCTGATTCAGGCGGTGAGAAGACGGCGAATGATTGTACGACAAGTGCAAGTACGGTAAATATAAGACCGATACGTCGAGTTGTTTCTTCTTTACGCAGTCGCTTCGCATAAAATCCCAGTTGACCAACCAATGCTGGGCTGAAGGAAAGGTTCGATACAAACTTCCTGAACATGTTTTTGCCTTTTTCTTTTTATTTGACCTATTGACCTCTAGATTAGCATAAGAAATATGTTCACACAATAGCTTGAGTGAACAACAATTGTTCGGTATAATAGAGGAAATGTAAATAGCTGAAAAGTCTGTAATAGTGAGGGAATGATGGCTAAACAAACAAACGATGGCTCATATGATGGGTCACAAATTCAGGTACTAGAGGGTCTAGAGCCGGTTCGTAAGCGTCCGGGCATGTATATTGGTAGCACTGGTTATGACGGTGTGCACCATCTTATTAAAGAAATTGCCGATAACTCTATTGACGAGGCGATTGCTGGCTTTGCTTCACGTGTCGATGTCGTGATTTTGGCAGATGGCGGCATGCGTATTAGCGATGACGGTCGTGGTATCCCTGTTGATAAGCATCCGAAAACGGGCCTCTCAACACTCGAAACGGTATTAACCGTTCTGCATGCTGGTGGTAAGTTCGGCGGCGGTGGATATAAAGTATCATCTGGTCTCCATGGCGTAGGTTCAAGCGTAGTGAATGCGCTGTCGACGCGTATGATTGCGGAAGTAGTGAAGGGCGGACAGCTTTATCGTATTGAGTTCGAGCGAGGTGCGACGAAAGTACCATTTAAGAAAATCGGCGCAACAGATCGTGGTAACGGTACGACGATTACGTTTTACCCAGACCCGACAATCTTTAAAGAGACTGTTGAATTCGACTATAAGTGGGTTGTGAATTACCTTCGCCACCAGGCATACCTAACAAAGGGTATTTATGTTGGGGTGGTTGATGAGCGATCAGGTGAGCGTCAGGCGTTTTACTTTGAGGGTGGTATTCAGAGTTATGTGAAGCACCTCAATATTGGCAAAGAGGTCATGAGTGAAAACGTATTTTATGTTGAGCGCCAAGTGGAAGACTCGATGGTTGAGGTAGCGGTGCAATATAATGACACGTACGTTGAAACGGTCAAGCCATTCGCTAACAACGTATTGACGCCAGATGGCGGTACGCATTTGATTGGTTTCCGCGCGGCTATGACGCGTGTTATTAACGATTACGCGCGCAAGAACAGTTTGCTTAAGGAAAAGGAAGATAACCTCAGCGGTGAAGATATTCGTGAAGGTTTGACGGCGATCATTCTTGTAAAGCTGCCTGATCCGCAGTTTGAAGGACAGACCAAGAACAAGCTGGGCAATCCAGAGGTGCGTCGTTACGTTGAGCAGGTGATGAACGAGTACTTTAGTTACTATCTTGAGGAGAACCCTGATGTCGCCAAGAAGATTGTTGGCAAGGCACTCCTAGCAGCACGCGCCCGTAAAGCAGCACGTGCCGCGCGCGACAACGTACTTCGTAAGGGTGCGCTTGATGGTATGGGACTACCAGGTAAACTGTGGGACTGCTCAAGCAAAAGCCCAGATGATAGTGAGATTTACATCGTTGAGGGTAACTCGGCGGCAGGGTCCGCTAAAGAAGGACGAGACAACAGAACACAAGCTATTTTGCCACTTCGTGGTAAAGTTCTCAACACTGAACGTGCTCGTCTTGATAAGATGTTTGCCAACAAAGAAATTGTGGCAATGATTCAGGCCTTTGGTGTTGGTATTGGTGATGCCTTTGACATTAATGGTTTGCGTTACCATAAGATTGTCATCATGACCGACGCCGATGTCGACGGTAGTCACATTGCAACCCTACTGTTGACCTTCTTCTTCCGTTACATGCGAGAGGTGGTCGAAGGTGGGTATATTTATCTTGCGAAACCACCGCTTTATAGTATTAACCGCGGTCAAAAGAAGCAATATGTCTACGACGAGTCAGCGCTTAATGATGCACTGGGTACTATTATCTCCGACCGAAAGGCGCGAGGTGTTGCTGTGGATCCGAATGAAGATCAAACGAAACAGGCCGGCGTTACTATTTCACGATTTAAGGGTCTTGGTGAGATGGACGCGGAGCAGCTATGGGAGACAACGATGAACCCTGAGAATCGCGTGCTGATCCAGGTGCGGGTTGAAGATGCCGAGCGGGCCGATGCGGTCTTTACAAAGTTGATGGGCGATGAAGTGCCACTGCGCAAGGCGTTTATTCAAGCACGTGCTAAAGATGTTGACTTAGAGGAGTTGGATGTATAGATTATGGATGATGAAAAAATAACCACACCGATTGAGGATAGTGAAATTAATAACAACGATGTTGTAAATACAACAGGCCTTGAGCACCGTACGCTTGAAGATGTAATGGAAGATAGCTTCCTTCGCTACTCTATGAGCGTGATTATTGACCGTGCGCTTCCAGATGTGCGCGACGGTTTGAAACCTGTGCACCGACGCATTTTGTACTCAATGAACCAAAATGGTAATCGTAGCACGGCAAAGTTTGTAAAAAGTGCTCGTATCGTCGGTGACGTCATGGGTAAGTATCACCCGCATGGCGACTCGGCAATCTATAATTCGATGGTTCGACTTGCGCAACCATGGTCGCTTCGTTATCCGCTCATTCAGGGGCAGGGTAACTTTGGTTCGATGGATGGTGACGAAGCAGCTGCCATGCGTTATACCGAGGCGCGTATGGCTAAGCCTGCCGACGAGATGCTGGCTGATATCGATAAGGAAACCATCGATTTTCGTGATAACTTTGACGGCTCGGAACAGGAGCCTGTGGTGCTGCCTGCAAAGTTGCCAAACTTGCTACTGAATGGTCAGATTGGTATCGCGGTTGGTATGGCAACCAACATTCCTTCGCATAACCTTGGTGAGCTGGTTGATGCAACGATCGAACTGATCGATAACGAACACGTTACAACTGACGACCTTTTGAAGCATGTCAAAGGTCCGGACTTCCCGACAGGGGCAACCGTTTATGGTGGTGCGCCAATGAAGCAGGCATACATGACTGGCCGGGGTAGTGTGATGATGCGTGCCGTTGCTGACATTGAAGAGACCAAAAAAGGCCGTCACCAGATTGTCGTAACAGAAGTGCCATATGGTGTGAATAAAGCGACCCTCATCGAGAAAATCGCTGAGTTGGTAAAAGATAAAAAAATTACTGGCATTAGTGACCTCCGCGACGAGAGTGCGCGTGGTGTTGTGCGGGTTGTGATTGAGCTAAAGAAGGACGCGTATCCAAAGAAGCTACTTAACCAGCTATATAAGATGACTGCCTTGCAGACAAGCTTTAGTTACAATATGCTGGCGCTGATCGACGGTATTCAGCCGCGTATTTTGGGGCTTCATGAAATGCTCAGTGAGTTCGTCAAGCATCGTCAGACTGTTGTACGTCGTCGCACTGAATTCGAGCTGCGAAAAGCTAAAGAGCGCGCCCATATTCTTGAAGGCTATAAAATTGCCCTCGATCATATTGATGAGGTGATTAGGATTATCCGTGGCAGTAAAACGACAGATATTGCCGAGGCGGAGCTGATCAAACAGTTTAAGCTCAGTGAAATTCAGGCGAAGTCGATTCTTGCGATGCAACTCCGCCGACTGACAGGTCTTGAGCGTGAAGCAATCGAGAACGAGCTTAATGAGCTCATTAAGCTTATTGCGAAACTTGAAGCAATTTTGGCTGATGAAAAAGAAGTGCTTGCAATCATCAAGACCGAGCTGCTTGAAATGAAAGAGAAATACGGCGACGAGCGTCGCACGAAGATTATCAATCATGAACTCGGCAAGTTTAGCGACGAAGAGTTGATCCCTGAAGAGGAATCAGTCATTCTTCTTACAACCGAGAACTACATCAAGCGAACACTTGTGAGTGAATATCGTCGCCAAAACCGTGGCGGCAAGGGTAAGCGAGGTATGACGACCAAGGAAGAGGACGTCATTGACCAGCTGGTACCTACGAGTACACATGATTATCTTCTCTTCTTTACAAACCGTGGGCGCATTTTCCGCCTTAAGGCTTATGAAGTGCCAGCGGCGAGTCTGCAGGCAAAGGGTGTCGCGGCGGTGAATCTTCTACAGCTTCAGCCCGAAGAAAAGATTACCTCGATTATTCGTCACGAGAAAGATGCTAATGATGACGGGTATCTCTTTATGGCGACCACCAAGGGTACTATTAAGAAGACGCCGGTTAAAGACTATGCGAATATCCGGACAAATGGTTTGATTGCAATCAAGCTTGATGATGGTGATGAACTTCGTTGGATCAAAAAGACGACGGGTGAGAACGATGTTATCGTTTCGACGTCCGCTGGACAAGCTGTGCGCTTTAACGAATCCGATGCTCGCCCGATGGGCCGTGCTGCTCGCGGTGTTCGTGGTGTTCGCCTCCGACCAAACGACTGCGTTGTTGGTATGGATATTGTTGATAACGACAAGCTCAGCCTTCTTGTTATTAGCCAGAACGGCTACGGTAAGGCTACGAAAGTAGCAAACTTCCCAAGTCATAAGCGTGGCGGAGTTGGTATTAAGGCGGCTGTTGTGACGGCGAAGACCGGTCCGATTATCTCTGTTCGTACACTTGACCCAGATGCGAGTGAGGTTCTGCTTATCTCGAACAAGGGGCAGGCGATTCGCATCGGCCTGAAAGATATCCCAACTCTTGGACGTACGACGCAAGGTGTTCGCATTATGCGTATGGGTGAGAATGACAAAGTTTCATCAATCGGCCTGATGCCAGAGCAGTCTCAGGTTGTCGAAGAAGAAGAGTCGTAGGTTATGGACGTACTTTTCTCCCCCTATATTGTTGCGCTTATCGCTGGTTGGGTGGTGGCGCAGGGGGCTAAGTACATCATTATGGTGATCAGGCATCGTAGCTTCGATCACCTCCGTCAACTTTATCTTTCCGGTAATATGCCGAGCGCCCACAGTGCAACTGTTGTGGCGCTCGTAGTTGTCATAGGGCTACGCGATGGCATTGATTCAGGGTTGTTTGGACTAGCTGCGTTGCTCGCATCTATTGTTATGTACGACGCTATGATGGTGCGCCGTTCGTCTGGCGAACAAGGAAAAGCTATCCAGCAGCTCATCAAAGAGCAAAAAAGCACGGTCCCAATGCCACGCGCCGCTAAAGGACACACCCCTGTTGAGGTGCTAATTGGCGGAGCTTTAGGAAGCGTAATTGGGCTAGTTGTCTTTTTAGCTACAAAATAGTTTTAAATAATCCTTGACGCCTACGTGATCCGTAATGTATGATTGATAAAGTCTGGTCGCCAAGAGAGCGATAAACAACTGTGGAGTTGAACAGATGAAATGAACTTTGACAATTTAGTTGTGCAATATATCATCGTCAGTCTATATTTTATATAGACGTAGCGGCTTCCAAGCCGTTACATCTTTTTATGGAGAGTTTGATCCTGGCTCAGGATGAACGCTGGCGGAGTGCCTAACACATGCAAGTCGAGCGGCAGCACGAGTAGTTTACTACTTGGTGGCGAGCGGCGGACGGCTGAGTAACGCGTGGGAACGTGCCCCAAAGTGAGGAATA
>CAMPKW010000029.1 GCA_946887425.1 uncultured Candidatus Saccharibacteria bacterium
TTTTTTGAGGCCATGGCAATTGAATAGGCCAGCTCTTTGCCGTGACCAATGCGCTCAGTCGCAATGAGCTCAACTTTTTGTTTTGGAAAACGCTCTTTTAGCTGCGCTTCTAACTCCTTCGCCATTTGCCCACTCGACCCGGTGCTATTCGGGTTATATATAATAGCGATAGTCGTATAACTCATATATCAATTATACTAGAGGGTATGCTACAAGATATCTTATTCGCAATCTGGTTTTTACTTCCGGCCGCTATTTCAAATGCAACACCCGTATTTGCTGCTGCGCTGCCCGTTTTGAAAAAATTCAACGCACCGATTGATGCCGGCAAAACGTGGCGCGGACATCCCCTGCTTGGGCCGCACAAAACATGGCGCGGTATTATCACGGGCATTATCACCGCAACGCTTATCCTGTGGATCCAGCAGCTCCTATTCGGGCAATTCGAGTGGGCACAGTATCTGGCAAATGGCGTCGACTACGCCGCCCTGCCCGTACTACTACTCGGGCCTCTTTTTGCTATTGGTGCACTTGGCGGCGATGCGATCGAAAGCTTCTTAAAACGTCAGAGAAACATCAAGTCTGGTGGCAGCTGGGTACCATTTGATCAGCTCGATTATATTATCGGCAGCGTCATAGTCTCGCTCCTATTTGTTGTGTTATCCCCTGTGCAATACCTGTGGATATTCGTCGTTTGGTTCCTTGGTCACCTACTGGCAAGCTTCGTCGGCTACAAGCTTGGCCTCAAAAAAGATCCGATTTAATTCCGGTCAGTTGCGTACTGCCAAAGAGCATAAAGTCCCAAGATGACTGAAACGGCGATAATAGTATAAACGGCGAGTGTGAGAGCGAGCGGATCATGCAAAGCTTCTGCGAGTAATACCCCTACGATTCCCGCCCAAGCTGCGGCCATACTTAACTTTCCTTGGCGCGTTGGATGAACACCAATCCCCTTGGACTTTTTGTATAGAATTACTAGTGTGATAAGAATTTGTGGAGCAATGAGTGCCATTATCACCCACCAATGCGTAATATCTGCAAATAATAACACGACGATTGTGAGTAATGTGCCAATCTTGTCAGCGGCCGCATCGAACAGCTCACCCAGTGGCGACTTCGTGTGCGTGGCTTCGGCTACAAGGCCATCAACAATATCCAGTAAACGACCACTCACAAGGAGTACTAACCCCGCCCAGAACTGCTGCTGCAAAATTGACACGAGCCCGTAGATAACCATGCCCAGGCCAATGACGGTAATGATATTTGCTGGCGACACAATACCGCCGGTTGCCGCAGCCATATTTTGAAATACATTGCGGTCAGCTGCTTTTACAGTTGCCCAGTCGGGTGTTCCAGATGTACGATGAAGATTCATCGTTACATTATACCTCTTACCTCGGCATCGCTAAAGTTGTATAGCGAGGTTGTATACCGCATTCTCGAGTACGCGCGCCCGCGTAAGCTTACCACCGGTGAAGAAAGGATACGGATCTTTCAACTTTGAGCCATATTCTTGCTGAACCAATACGCCGATATCCGGGTATTCATGTGGGATTCTATCGGTCATGGAGCGGGGAAACTCAATATCGAGATCGACACCAATTTTTTGTTCACCACCCACCTTTTCAATCACGAGCGCCGCACAGCCAAAGGCATTGTGGTTCGCATGGACGCTGTGATACCCACTTTCAATAGTGGCAAGGTACTGCACGTCGTTCGCTACCGGCAATGCTTTTAAGTTCGTATGGCGCGTCACCGCCCCTTCGTAGCTTTCTTCGATACTGATTGGCTGGTCGTTGACGCCCGATTCAACTTTTACGCCCACGACGCGCGTGCGAATCCCTGCCCTGCGGAGGCCACGGCTAAGCGCCAAGTGCTTCACTGGACTCTCGCTACTGACGGCGAGAACCGGCAAAGAATCCATATATCCATCTATTTTTGCTAGATCACCTTCGAGGATCACCGGCTGCATACTGCGGATTTCATCGGCGTAAGCCACCTCTGGCACAGGATGAAGAAGAAATATTTCGAGTCCCTGCGCATAGGCGCGTCCGATCTCAAGCAGCGTATTGCCACCAATATACCCATCTATCCCATTCTTGGCTTCATTGATCACCAACACCGCATCCGACGCATCAATCTTGGTAAAATGCTCGTCAATATATCGACGCTTGTCACTGTCACTTAAAGTCGCACGAACACCATCGACAAATTCACCCTCATTTAGATTAGGACGCTCAATTTCGTACCCTTGAGCCTCGAGTGTCTTTTGAGCAACCGTCATTGCCGACGCATGCGCCATAGAACCGCAAATTGCAATTTTCATATCATCTCCCGTTAGAATATTCAGCCACTAGAAGAAAGTAGGCCTCGACGGCCTACTTCTTGGTTTATTTTTTCAAAATACTGTTATCTGGATCGTTTTCGTGACGGTCAGCGCTCGGACTTTGGCCCTCAACCGGCTTTGACGATGAGCCACCGCCAGCGTTCACCTCGTAGCTCGTATTCGTGGCTTCAAAGAAGTTCACGAGCTGCAACGTATCGTTGGCACCAGCCATCCACTTGGCAGGGTTTGAGACCTTGTAGTGCGGGTCAAACCCAAGCTCTTCAAGACGGCGATCAGCCAAGTACTTCACGTATTGGTTGATGTAGTCGCTATTGAGGCCAAGGATGCCGTTTGGCAACAAGTCCTTATTGTAGGCTTCTTCCATCTCCACGGCATCGAGAATCATTTGCTTGATTTCGTTGGCGAACTCTTCAGTCTGAAGGTCTTCGTTTTCTTCAAGTACGGTAAGAATAAGGTTGATACCGAACTTGAGGTGGAGTGATTCGTCGCGCACTACCCAGTCCATGAGAGAGCCGAAATTGCGGAGCAAGTTGCGCTGGCGGAATGAAAGTGCCACCATAAACCCGCTGTAGAACCAGATGCCTTCAAGGATAATGTTGTAGGCTACGAGGTTGCGGACAAAGTCTTTCTTGCCTTCAGTAGTAGTAATATCGAGCGTATCTTCCGTCATACGCTTAATAAACTTGGTCTCGAAAGCTTCTTTGGCAGCCATCGAAGGAGTTTCCACGTGTGCAGCATAGGCTTCTTCGCGGTTGATCGGGAATGTCTCGAGCACATACTCAAATGACATACAGTGATTCGCCTCTTCCCACATTTGCTTGGCAAGATAGAGGTGACATTCAGCAGCATTTACATACGGATACACACCAAAGGCCAGCGCTTTATTGACGAGCAGCTCATTCGGGTTGAAGTAACTCATAAGGAACGTGAGCGCGTGGCGCTCTTCATCGCTCATTTTCTTCCAGTCGGCTAGGTCTTGTCCGAGCTGAATCTCATTTGGAAACCATGTGTTTGCCACTGCTTGATCGTAAAGATCCATAGCCCACTTATAGTGAACTGGCTTTAAAAGCAGTCCGTCCTGAATACCTGTACCTAAAATTCCTGCCATATATCCTCCTCTTTTCTTAGTGCTATGCCGCTATCGTTTCTAGTTCAAGCAGGCCGTTTCGAACACAATATTGCGTCAATTTATTTAGTTGCTCTTCGTGACGATTATACTCGGCGAGCGCTTCAGTGCGCTCAGCACCCTCTACAGATCCATATAGAAGAAGTCGCTCCGCATCATTCATTCCATCAAGTGACCGCTCTCGCAGCTCAAGCGCTTGATCATGCAGGTGTTCGTCTATCGCGAGTGGATATACCTGACCGTAACGTTCGTGCCCCATATTACTGGCAACCCATGCACATAGTGAGGTCTGCTGGGTCAAGTGGCGCCACAACCTGACCACCAAAGCCATTATCATTAGCGTCCTGTTGTGCCTGAGCTTGAGCATTTGCCATTGCCTGGTCGATAGCTGCAAGTTTTTCTTCAAGTGTCATATCTTCTGAGATGATTTGTGATGCGTTCATAGTGCTTCCCCTTTTTGCTTTCCTTATTATCGCTACTTTATTCGTAAATGTCTGTGAAATTTCTTGCTTACGTTCGATCCATCATACTTATGCCTCAACCTTCGCTTTTGCGAATCCAAAGCCAGTCTTGCGCGGTCCGCCGCTTGCTTCTGCCTTGTTGACCTTGACGGTACTTTGCTCGGCGGTGTGACGCGGTTTTACGTGCAGGTAGTAGGTTGTCTTGAGGCCACGCTTCCATGCGGCGGTATAGATATCAATGTAATCATCGATGTTACGAGTTTCGAGGTACATGTTACGACTAATTGCTTGGTCGACCCACTTTTGCGCACGAGCGGCAACTTCGATAAATGAGTACGGGCTGAGCTGGAAGCTCGTTTTGTATACATCTTTGATGTGCTGCGGGATTGCATCAATTTGTTGTACATCACCCTGTGCACGAAGTACATCTTCTTTGACGTCGTCCCAAATACCGAGTTTCTTTAAGTCGTTCACGAGGTTCACGTTTACTTCTAGGAACTTACCATTCAAAGTTGCACGAGAAAAGATTTGTGCAAACTGTGGGTCGATACCTGGAGTGGTGCCAGAAACATGGGCGTTATTGGCAGTTGGGGCAATCGCCATGAGCGTTGCGTTACGCATGCCTTTTTGTACCTTAGCGCGAAGTGTTTCCCAATCGAGGCGTGTTTTGCGGCTAATCTCTACCTTTACGTTACGGTCGGCGTCGAGTACGTCGAGCGTATCGATAGGAAGAATGCCCTTGCTCCAGCCACTTCCCTTGAATGTTGTGTAGCTGCCGCGTTCTTTGGCAAGGTCGGCACTGGCATCAATCGCGTGGTAGCTGATGAATTCGGTTAACTGATCGATCAGCTCATACGCTTCTTCTGATTCATAGCTATGACCAAGCTTTTCAAGGACATCAGAGAATCCCATAATACCAAGACCAACCGCGCGGTTTTGGAGATTAGAGTGCATTGCCTGAGGAATTGGTGTGTTCGTAAGGTCACAAAGATTGTCGAGCTGACGAATAGACACGCGAACAGCTTTTTCAAGACGATCCCAGTCCCATGTTCCGTCTTCACGAAGGTGAACCGACAAGTTGATGCTCGAAAGGTTACATACGGCAGTATTATCTTTGTCCTGCGGAAGTGTAATTTCAGTACAGAGGTTTGAGTGGTGAATCGTACCGGTGTTGTTATTAAGCGCACGAACATTCATTGTATCTTTCCAGGTAAGCCACGGGTGACTCGTTGCCTGAAGAACCGTCAGGATCTGATGGAACTGCTCACGAGCATTGATCTTGGCAAAGTCACGCAGCTTGCCCGCTTCGGCAAGCTGAGCGTATTCTTCGTAACGCTTCGCGAACGCGCTACCGTAAAGTTCGATCAAATCAGCAGTCTCGGCTGGGTCAAACAAGTACCAATCTTCATTATTTTGAACACGACGCATAAATTCGTCGCTCAACACAACAGCGGTGTTGGCAATACGAGTACGAAGGTAGGGGTCGCCCGAGTTTTGCTTGAGGTCGAGGAATTGTGGAAAGTTAAGGTGCCAGTTCTCCATGAAGATAGCAGCTGCACCTTGTTTTTTGCCCTTGCGGCTCACTGCAAAGAGCGCTGTGTCGATCATCTTAATAAATGGAATCGGGCCAGTTGATTCGCTGTTGGTGGTATGAACTGGTGAACCTGCCGCACGAAGCTTAGTGATGCCGATACCAATACCACCCGTACCCTTGGCAATCCACATTGTATCGCGTACACCGCGAGAGATTGCCTCCATGTCATCTTCGATATCAAAAAGGAAACAGTTTGAAAGCTGCGGGAATGATCCACCAGCATTGATACGAGTTGAACCTGCCGGGTTGGCGTCGAGCTTACTGATATATTCGTAGAATTCAAGGGCTGTTGCGGTTGGATCTTTCTCAAGCAAGCTAAGACCCATTGCAATACGCATAGCCGTGAATTGAGGAACTTCCATAGATCCACCACTGTTTTTACGAAGGCTATAGCGGTTGCGGCTCGTCACCACACCAAGGTAGCGCATCAAGCGATCGCGAGATGGCTCAAGGGCTTCAGTGAGCTTATCGAGGTCAAAGGTCGTGGCATTCATCCGCTCATCAAGTAGACCATCGGCGATACCCTGCTGCAAATATTCAGGGAATTTTTCGGCATGAAGCTTTTTTAGATCAGCGGCATCTTTGTAGCTGCCGAGTACTTTTTTGTAGATATTCTTAAGAAGCAAGCTTGCCGCAATTTTATCAAAATCAGGATCATCTTTTACGTTCTGCAAAGCCGCGTGAATCACCGACTCGTCGAGCTGCTCAGTGGTAATACCATCAAATAATGTCAATTGAACTTCTGTCGCAACTTGTACAACCTTACTAATTTGGTCAGGAAGTCCTTCGCTGGCTTCGACTAACGCAAGATTGATTTTGTTGGCGTCGAATGGTTCGCGTGTGCCGTCGCGTTTTACCACATTGATCGTACTCATACTGTTCCCCTATTTATTATGTTGTTACACACAGCCACCTCCCTCAAAGTGGTGCAAGAAGACTACCCTCAGGGTTCTCCCCTAGGGTGGTGCAAATCCTTCTTGCAAAATGTGTGTTTTGATTGAACTGCTACATATGTAGTGTCTGAGTAGTACTATATGCCCCCATATATGGTTTTTCAATAGTTTTTATAGGTTTTTTTCACCACAAGCATCATGCGGACATATCCACCTCTTATAGTGCTCTGTTTGTTATTTACAACGCTACATGTAGTGTCATTTTGCATGTTTTATAAATTAAATAACGCCCTATGAGGCGTTACTTAATATGGCGGAGAGAACAGGATTCGAACCTGCGGTACCATCGCTGGCACACACGCTTTCCAAGCGTGCGCCTTCAACCACTCGGCCACCTCTCCATGTACATTTATTATAGTATACCAACGGTTGTATAATTCACGCCACACTAAAGGTTGCAGTTTATGCCTTCGCCTCTCTATAATTAAGGGAATGAATACTTCTCAGCCACCTGTCATCGATCTCCGAGCGCTTACCAAGCGTTTCGGCGTTGGTGATGCTAAGCACACGGCCCTTGATAGTATTGACTTGACCATCGAGAAGGGTGAATTCGTTGCAATCATGGGTCCTAGTGGTTGCGGCAAGACTACACTACTTAACGTCCTTGGGCTGCTCGATCGGGCTAACGACGGTGAATATTTACTCGATGGCGTATCGGTTGAAACACTGAGTAGTCGCAAACATGCCCGTATCCGCTCGGAGCAGATCGGTATCGTCTTCCAAAGTTTCAATCTCGTTCCGCGCCTTAATGTTATTGAAAACGTCGCCCTTCCCCTCACATATAAAGGCGTCGGCCAAACCAAACGACTTAAGATGGCGAGCGCCATTTTAAAGTCGTTTCATCTGAGTGAACGTGAGTATTATATGCCTTGGCAATTATCTGGCGGACAAACACAACGTGTAGCTATCGCCCGCGCGCTTGTGAACGAACCGTCAATCATCTTGGCCGACGAGCCAACCGGCAACCTCGACAGCAAAGCCAGTCATATTATCATGGAGGAGCTGTCTGACATTCACAAACGCGGCAACACCATCATCATGGTGACCCATAATCCAGACCTAACGACCTACGCTAGTCGCGTCATTACCATGCTCGACGGCAAGATCCACACCGACTCAAAAGCACCGTGTGAAGAACCTGAGGATACACACTCAAAACGTCGTCTCGATCAACATGCTACGCCGAAGCACCCCAAAAAAGCCAGCCCCAAGAAAAAGAAAGCTAAAAAATAATGCGTCTCCTTCTCATAAACCATCTCCAGAACGCCGCCCAATCACTCCGCAGTAATCGTATGCGCACCACACTTACGATGCTCGGGGTTACTATTGGTATCGCAAGCATCACCGCCATTCTCGCACTAAGCGAAGGAGCTAGCCAACTCGTAAGTCGGCAAATTGATGAGCTCGGGGGGAACATCGCCGTTATTCGACCTGGTGCTCCGGCAAATACGAAGGACAACTTCACCATGCCAGCATCCCAAACGCGCTTTGCGACCAGCACACTCACCGAGAGGGATCTTGCGCATATAAAGAATGTCGAACACGTAAAAGCAGTGGCGCCACTTATGGTGATTGACGGCAGTATCAAAACAGACGACCAAGCGCTGAGTCATGTGCCGATTGTTGCCACAACTCCAGAACTAGCCGACATAGCTCATTTTAAGATGCGCTCTGGTCAGTTTATCGACAGAGAGACAAACAAAAATACTGCAGTACTCGGCATTCAAGCGTCTATTGATCTATTCGGTACCGAAGACTCAACCGGCCAGACGCTAACAATGCGCGGCCAAACCGTCACGGTAATTGGTGTACTTAAACGCATGAATGACCCTATTAATTATAATAACGTCGACTTCGACAACGCAGCCATCGTCAGCCTCGAAATGGGAAAGAGCTTCAATCAATACGTTGCCCAACTCCAGCAAATCAATATTCAGGCCGACAGTGTTCAGCACCTTCCGGCTATTATCGATAAAACAAACACCACCCTGCTCGCTCTTCATAAGCAAGAAAAAGATTTTGCCGTTCTAGCAGGCCAAGAACTCGCCAAACCGACTAGCCAACTCTTCTTTACAATTGCCGGAGTAAGCGCGGCTATTGCCGGTATCTCCCTTATCGTTGGTGGCATTGGCATCATGAACATTATGCTCGTTACCGTTGCTGAGCGCACCAGGGAAATTGGGCTTCGAAAATCACTTGGCGCCAGCAATGCCCATATCGTCTGGCAGTTTCTTATAGAATCGCTTGCAATCAGTATTGGCGGTGGCATCACTGGCTATCTACTGGGCTACTTAGCGGCGTTTGCGATCAGCACGCAACTCACCTTCTCGCCGGTATTTACTTGGGATATCGTAGGCATCGCAGCACTCATCTCCCTTATTGTCGGCGGAATATTCGGCCTGTACCCAGCCGTCCGGGCAGCAAGAAAAGACCCGATCGAAGCACTACGCCAATACAGCTAAGCAAGCTCTTGCTTTAACTTTTCAATAAGTGGCACCGGCGTCGGGTCGACACCATTTAAAATAGCCACGTAAATGCTCACGAAATCAGCAAGGATACTCCCCCATAACATCTGAGCAATTTCACTATCCCCTTCAAGACTCACCGTCGTGGACTTTGGTCGGCGTCCACTCAGCAGTCGGTCGGATACCTCAAACCGCTTCAAGATTTGCGCATGCTCAAGATTGCTCACCAGATCAAATACGGCAAACGGCTTTTCAACCGGGTGTGATGTCCAGCCCATAAATTCATTGTGGTTAAATTCCGGCAGCTCATTCCAAAAAGCAACATTCTTAGCATTCTCGTTCCAACTAATCTTCCACTTGTACGCCACGGGGCTCATCAAGTTGCCAGCATAAAACACCGGTGTCTTGCCAACCGCCGTAAGTGCAAGTTGCTTTGCGTAGTTCTTGTCCGTCGACACATCACTCGTCCACTTGGCTGTTTCAGTCGCCAGCCAATCGGCTGTAGCCGCAATTTCATCAAATGCCATGTGTGAGGCGATGGAAAAATGGCCAAGCAACGCGACAAGCGCGCGGAGGTTATAAATAACCGCCATACGTGGTTGTAAGTGAGATGGCAACTGAACGTGAGTAATATCTTCCCGTTCAGCTACTTCTATCAATGCTCCACCGGCGGCAATAACAGCAACCTGAGCACCGCGACTTCGTGCATCTTCAAGAGAACTCAATGTCTCCTCGGTATTGCCAGAGTAGCTACTCGCGACCACCAGTGTCGAACTATCGACATATCCAGGCAGATCGTAGGTGCGCACCACCTCAAATGGCACCGATAACTCGGCTTTCAACCATGATTTTACAAGCAGTGCCGCAAGTGCCGAGCCGCCCATGCCCGCTACGACGACACGAGTTATTTCGCGGCCGTCATGCTCCGGATTGTTGATCGCTACAGCAAACCGAGCCTGCTGATATTGTTCGGCCGCTACACCAAGCGCATTACTTGGATCACGTTGCCTAAGTACATTATTGTCGTCTAACATTTCCCACCCTTCACTCACTTGCGAGTCTTACTCCTTCTATGATACAGTATTTAGTAAAGAAGCATAAGTACTAATATCAGAGGTGGGCCATGGATATTCAACCGCAGAATCAACAACCAATTAGTGATGATCAAGAACTTGCAAAGGTTCTTGCCGGCGTAACACAACAAGCCGATGAAGCCCCGAGTGGACTTCAGTTTGAAGAAACGCAAACAACACCGATGGCAACACCTCCGGCTATCGAAGAGCCTGTCGCCCCTGTCGCAGAAGAGCCAGTCGTAGCACCTGTAGCTACACCAGCTGCAAACGACCTCGAAGAAATCAAGAAAGATGCGCTGAGCGAACTTCGCCCGCTCATCGATAAACTTGACGTTTCGCCAGAAGAGAAATTTGATACACTCCTTCTTATCATCCGCTCAACTGACGATCAAAGCCTTCTGGCAGCCACGCACGAAGCCGCCAAAGCCATTACAGACGATAGCCGCCGCGCGCAAGCGCTCCTTGATATCATCAAGGAAATCGACTTCTTCTCAAACAAAGCGTAAGTCACTATTGAGAAAAAATAAAATTCCGCCCATAGAGGCGGAATTTTATTAATCTATGCCGAGCCTAAAAGCCCATGCCACCTGGCATACCACCAGCCGCAGGCACTTCTGCCTCTGGGATATCTACGACGAGTGCGCCCATAGTTGCCGCCGTGCTTGCAATTGAAACGGCATTTTGCACCGCTTCTTTCGTCACGCGAGCTGGGTCAATCACCCCATCCTTCTTCACATCAACAAGTCCTTTTTCTGGAGCATTCACATTAATACCAAAGCCGGCTTCACCTGCCTCTACTTGCGCAAGTAGCGCATCGCTATTGAGTCCGGCATTTGCTGTAATCTGCATGAATGGCTGCTTCAAAGCACTCTTGAGGATTTGACGTCCCGCGCTCACACTATCAGACCCATCCGCTTGTATGGCCTGTGAAAGATTCACGAGTGTCACACCACCACCCGCTACGATACCTTCAGCAAGCGCAGCCTTTGTGGCGGCCACGGCATCATCAACACGGAACTTCTTCTCATCAATTTCGGTTTCAGTTGCACCCCCAACCTTGATGACGGCTACCTTGCCCGACAATGCTGCAACACGTTTTTCAAACTGCTCTTTATCATATTCGCTGCTTGCATTGTCAGCCTGAGCACTAATTTGCTCCATGCTCGTCTGAACATCTTCAACCGCGCCGTTGCCTTCGATAATAGTGGTTTCATCTTTTCCAACGATCACCTTGCGAGCCGAACCTACAACCTCAAGACCGGCTGTTTCAAATGACAGCCCACGTTCCTCGCTGACAAGCGTTGCACCGGTCAGCGTTGCAATATCTTGCAATATATCCTTGCGTCGATCACCAAATGACGGCGCCTTCACGGCAACGGTATTAAATACGCCCTTTAGCTTATTGAGCACCAAAATACTCAGCGCCTCACCTTCAACTTCATCAGCAATCAGGACGACATCTTTCTTGCCCGCCTGAGCTAGTTTCTCAAGGATTGGCAAGAATTCAGCCACGCTCGAAATCTTCTTGTCCGTTACAATGATTGCTGGTTTTTCATAGACGGCCTCTTGGCGACCAGCGTCGGTCACAAAGAAGGGACTCACCCATCCGCGGTCTAAGCTAAAGCCTTCGACCACTTCAGCTTCGAGTTCCAACCCTTG
>CAMPKW010000030.1 GCA_946887425.1 uncultured Candidatus Saccharibacteria bacterium
ATAGTGCTACCATCTTTACGGTGAATCTGGTCACGAGTACGTACGATAACTGCCTTAACAACAGACTTTTTCTTCACTGCACCAGTTGGGTTTGCTTGCTTTACGGTAGCGACAATGATGTCACCAACGCGGGCGTAGCGGCGCTTAGTACCACCAAGCACGCGGATACAAAGGATTTCCTTTGCACCGCTGTTATCGGTTACCTTGAGGCGTGTTTCTTGTTGGATCATTACGCCTCCTCTTTCAGTTCGATAGAACCACGTGATTTTTCAATCACAGCGTCGAGCTTGAACGCTTTACGCTTAGATACAGGACGAGTCTCAGAAATAGTGACTTTGTCGCCGTTCTTTGCGTCGTTGTTTTCGTCGTGAGCAGCGTACTTGCGGGTCACAGTGTACTGCTTGCCATAAATAGGATGCGTTTCACGACTAGTTACAGTGACGGTGATAGTTTTATCCGCAACGTCCGAGGTCACGATACCGGTCAATGTCTTGGCCATATTATTTACTCTCCTTTTGCTCAGCGATCTCAGCTGCTCGGATAGCAGTGTGAAGGCGAGCGATTTCTTTACGAGTCGCAGTCAGGACACGCGGGTTGGCAAGTTCGCCAGCTGCGTGACCACGCTTAGCTTCGAGCTGATCGGCAATTTTAGTTGCAAGATCAGTACGTAGCTGCTCGATAGTCTTTACTTCTTCGGCTTTTTTAACAGCCTTAGTCGTCTTTACTGTAGTTGTTTTCTTGTCAGCCATATTATGCTTGCTCCCTTACGATGAACTTGGTCTTAACAGGAAGTTTGTGAGCAGCAAGACGCATAGCCTCACGTGCCACTTCTTCGTCAACACCCTTCATTTCGAACAGAACAGTACCAGCTTTTACCTTGGCTACGAAGAACTCTGGGTTACCTTTACCGCTACCCATCTTCACATCCTGAGGCTTGCGCGTACGAGGAGTGTGCGGGAAGATGCGGATCCAGATTTTACCACCACGCTTAATGTAACGAGTCATTGCCTGACGTGCAGATTCAATCTGACGTGAGGTAATGTCATTGTTTCCCTGTGACTGAAGTCCGTAATCACCAAAAGCGACGTAGTGACCGCGCGTTGCGTTGCCATTGTTTTTGCCTTTGCGTACTTTGCGGTACTTGGTTTTCTTTGGTAGCAACATTATCGATCACTCCTTTCACCCTTGTAGATCCATACTTTCACGCCGATGATACCAGCAGGTGTCTGAGCGCGAGCAGTGTGGAAATCGATGTCAGCGCGGAGAGTGTGAAGAGGTACTGAACCTTCGATCACCTTTTCCTTGCGAGCCATCTCGGCATTGTTTAGACGACCAGCAACTTGGATACGAATACCCTTTGCGCCGGCAGCCATTGTGTTTTGTGCAGTCATTTTGATTGCACGACGGAAGTTTACGCGGCGCTCGAGTTGACGAGCGATGTTCTCAGCAACAAGCTTTGCAGCAAGTTCTGGGCGCTTAACTTCTTCAATATTGATACGAACTGGAAGACTAGCTATCTTTTCGATGTTAGCTTTAAGCTCAGTTACACCAGCACCACCACGTCCGATTACAACACCAGCTTTAGCTGTGTGAATCGTAATAGTAATGAGGTTTGCTGAACGCTCGATCTCAATACGGTTAATTGTTGGACGAGATTCGAACTTCTTTTCGATCAGTTCACGAATCTTGATGTCTTCCGCAAGCCACTTAGCGAAATCACGCTTACCGGCGAACCAGCGTGAATCCCAGTTCTTGTGAACCTGGAGGCGGAAGCTAATTGGGTTTACTTTTTGGCCCATTTATTTGCTCTCCTTTGCAGGTGTATCGCTAGCAGGCTTTGCAGCAGCTGGCTTCTTCTTAGGTTTCTCAGCACCAGTCACCTCAACAAGGATGTTCGCAGTCTTCTTTTCAAAAGGAAGAGCACGTCCACGGCTAGCTGGCTTGAATCGCTTCAGGCGAGTTCCGGTGGTGACAGAGATCGTTGAAATAACGAGTGTCTTACCATCGAGACCATGAGTGTTGGTTGCGTTAGCTTTTGCGCTTTCGATTGCTTTCTTTACAGGAAGCGCAGCGCGTTTTGGTACGTGTTCAAGGATAACAAGCGCGTCAGCAACAGTACGACGACGTACAAGTGTAGCTACAAGCTGTACTTTACGAGGTGCCTGGTCGACGTTCTTGGCGTATGAACGAACAGTTACATCAGCCATTACTTCTTATCCTTTCCACCGTGCTTGCGGAACTTACGAGTTGGTGAGAATTCACCAAGCTTGTGTCCTACCATGTTCTCTGACACAAAGACAGGAACATGAACACGACCATTGTGTACGGCAAAGTTCTTGCCGACCATTTCTGGGGTAATCGTGCTAGCACGAGCCCAAGTTTTAATGACCGTACGATCATCGCTACCAAGCGCCGCCACTTTTTTAGCGAGCTTGAAGTCGATGAATGGGCCTTTTTTGAGTGAACGACTCATATACTACCTTTTCCTCTTCGCTTCATGGCGACTTTTAACGATCATCTTGCTGACGTCTTTACGTCGGCGCGTACGGTAACCAAGTGTCAATTGACCCCATGGTGTACGTGGCGGTTTACCAGGACCATGACGTCCACCGTCACCACCACCGTGCGGGTGATCTGCGGCATTCATAACAACACCACGTACGCTTGGGCGAATACCCTTGCGACGGTTACGACCAGCAGAACCGATCTTAACGTTCTGGTGCTGGATGTTACCAACTACACCAAGTGCAGCTGTTGCTTCCAATCGGAAACGACGAACTTCACCAGATGGGAGACGTACTTGTGCGTAGTCACCTTCTTTGGCCATAAGCTGTGCTTTTGTGCCAGCTGAACGAACCATCTGCGCACCCTTACCTGGCTGGATTTCGATCGCGTAGATCTGTGAACCAACTGGGATACGTGAAAGTGGCATACGGTTACTTGCTTCGATTGGCGCTTCTTCGCCGCTCGAGATAACTTTACCCTTTTGCATGCTGGTATCAGCAAGCACGTAATGGTAAAGACCATGCTGATCTTTGATACGAGCAATACGAGCGCTGCGGTTTGGATCGTATTCGATCTCTTCGATAGTTGCAACAGTACCAGGTGCAAGCTTGTGGTTCATCAAGCGGTGGTGTCGTTTAACACCTCCACCACGGTGACGCACGGTGATGCGACCAGTATTGTTACGACCAGCGTTTTGCTTTTTGCTCTTAATCAGACTTTTTAGCGGCTTACGAGTAGTAATTTCGCTATAGTCTTCGCTTGTCATACCGCGACGAGCAGGAGTTGTTGGGTTGTAAGCTTTAATTGGCATTACTTCTTCTCCTCTTCGACAGGCGTTTCAAACACTTGGATACTACTGCCGGCAGCAAGAGTAACGTAAGCTTTCTTAGAGTCTTTACGAGTCGTCTTACCTGGCTGAGCACGCTTGCCACGGCTAAAGCGAACTGCTTTACCGCTTTGAACGAGTGTTTTAATACGCTCAACTTTTACTTCAAACTGAGCTTCCACAGCTGCAACAATTTCTTGCTTATTTGCAGTAAGTGGAACATTAAATACGTAAACATTATTTTGTGACTGAGCATAGGCTTTCTCAGTAGCACGTGGGATAACGCTAATTTGAGTCATATTACGCCTCCTCCTTTGTCAACCATGTCTTGATGACATCAACTGACTTAGTTGAAAGTACGATCGTATCAGCGTTAAGGATGTGGTACACGCTGAGGTAGTTAGCGCGAATCAATAGAGCATTCTGAATGTTATTGGTTGCGCGTAGTAGTTCAGGTGTTTTCTCGTCAACAACGATGAGTACTCGACGAGTAAACTTGTTGTCGGCAAGGAATTTAGCCACTTCGCTTGTCTTGCCAGTAGTCTTGATGTCTTTAACGACGATCTTGCCAGACTGGTTAGCAAGTGTAAGTGCCTGGCGTAGAGCCACGCGCTTGCTAGTTGTACTGACACGCTTTGTGTAGTTTTCGTTGCCACGAGGACCGAAAACGATACCACCACCGCGCCAGATTGGGTTACGGCTTGAACCGAAACGTGCACGACCGGTGCCTTTTTGCTTCCAAGGCTTCTTACCACCACCGCGAACTTCGCCGCGCTGCTTGGTAGTTGCGCTTGCAAGACGTGAGTTAGCTAGATAGCTATCGTAAGCAAGCTTCAACAGTTCGTGGTTTGGAACCTCAACTGCGAAGATGTTTTCAGGTAGTGCAGTTTTAGCTGCTGCTGGTTTAGTAGTCTCAGCCATTATGCCTTCCCTCCGATAACAATCAGACCCTTGCGAGGACCAGGAACAGCACCCTTAAGGCCAATAAGATTGTTCGTAGCATCTACGTAGGCTACTTCAAGGTTCTTTACAGTCACACGATCAGCACCCATACGGCCTGCCATGCGCTTACCCTTGAAGACCTTCTGAGGATACATTGATCCAATCGAACCAGGCTTACGAACGTTACCGTTACCACCGTGAGTCTTCTTGCTTGTATTAAAGTTGTGTCGTTTTACCGTACCGGCAAAACCTTTACCTTTACTTGTACCGGTGGCGTTAACAATGTCACCCAAGTTAAAGTTTGTTACGTCAATCGTGCTTCCTACCGAGAGGCCTTCTGGTAGTTCTGCAACACGAAATTCCCGAATATGTTTCGGGGTCACTTTGGCTGGACTGGTGTGTCCAGCAACGGCCTTGCTCAAGTTCTTACCCTCACCATATGCCACCTGGACTGCGTTGTAGCCGTCGATATCGACAGACTTGACTTGAGTCACAGTCACGGGGCCAGCTTGAATCAACGTGACTGGAATAGCCGCGCCGCTCTCGCTGATGATTTGGGTCATACCAATTTTGGTACCGAGAAGTGCTTTCATTGCCCTCTTGCTCCCACTTAAAACTCTTGGTGGAAGGGGGTTTCTACAGATGTAGACCTACCAATTCACCAAGAGACAGTTGTTATTACGTAATAAGTTACCTCCTCAATATAGCACAACAGAGGCGGAGTGTCAACCATCTCACGCCCCGTTCGGTCGTTACCGCGCATCTTATTTGCTATGATTGCAGTATGACAAGGTCACCTTTCCGACACCGCATACGAATACTCATCGCACTAGCCTTGCTGGGCCTCATCTTTGCAGTAGCCGGTGGCTATTTCACGTCCAAGCAACGGACCACACCACCACCCCCGCCGCATTCTGAGCCGGTCACTATCACCCTGCCCAATACCAAACCCATCATGGCACTACACCAAGATTACACACGACCGGACAGTATCTGGGTACTCGTAAATAAAGAGCGATCAATCCCATTAGAGTACACGCCATCACCGCTCGTCATTACGTCGGTGGCCGTGCGCAAGGATAAGTCGCCCGAAGAGCAATCGGTAAGAACTGATATTGAGTCTCATTTAAAAATAATGTTTTCAGCCGCCCAAACCGAAGGGCACAACCTCATGATCGGTAGCGCGTATCGTTCGGCGAGACTTCAACAGACCTATTTCGACCACTACGCACAAGTTACCGGTGAATCGACGGCCAACCGCTATAGCGCCCATCCAGGTGAGAGCGAGCACCAAACTGGACTATCTGTCGATATAACTAGTGCGTCACTTCATTGCTACCTCGAGGAGTGCTTTGCTGATACGCCAGATGGTCGATGGCTTGCAGGTAACGCGCATAAATACGGTTTTATTCTCCGCTATCCAAAAGGTAAAGAAGCAATTACCGGTTACGAATTTGAGCCCTGGCACTACCGCTATGTCGGGATCGAACTCGCAACAGCATTATATGAAAGCAAGCTCACGCTTGATCAGGCGTGGCCATATCTTGAAGCTGCCCTGACACAACTAAAGAAACGAGGGATTATTTAACTGTCACCTTATCGCCTAGGGTATGAACAACATACCGACGCTGCTCTTCAACCGTTGTTGAAAAAAGCGAACGAGAAAGGGGCGCGGCGGCATCCTTAAGTAAGTAGATTTTAGCATTTTTACGAGCAGCCAGGTCGTTTCGTGTCTTCTCGTCGACAGTCCACTCATAGTGCATGTAGGTAGGTACGAAGCTCAACTGCTCAATGCCAATCCTCTCGTCCTGTTTCTTCACGATGTCAAACGTCGCAATTCCACCGATTAACCCCTTTATGTCAAGTTGCGACGAAAGCATATTGCCAAGTGAATACCATACCGTCGTCACACCCCCATCAGCTCGTGGCAGCGTGTCTACTTTTTGAAGTACATGCGGGCCAGTACCGAGTACGACATCGACACCCAATGAGGCAAGTAGCGCGGCGGCCTGCTGCTGGTCTTGATTTACCACACCTGAGTCTTCCTCACCCCAGTGCATCGACACTATAACAATATCCGCATTCCTACGTGCTTCGCCCACCAATCGCCGCACCAAAGCTTCATCGTGGTAGTTATTGACGCTATACGCAGGTGTCGCTGTGTTGTTATTAAAATCAGCAAATGACACAAAACCAAATTTCAAGTCATTGACCGTGCCGTAAGAGACTGTATTTTGACTCGCAGCATCCTTATTTGCACCGCTGAGCGCAAGGGGCCGAAGCTCATTCCACACGTCGAGTGTGGCATTCGTTGCTCCCACCCCTTTGTCACCCATGTGGTTATTGGCGAGGTTAATCACATTACAGCCTGCACCTGTGTGCAGACCAGCTGCAAATTCGATTGGCGCATTAAACGACGGGTAGCCCGATATGCCATAGGTATCACCAGAACTAAGTCCTTCCTGATTGCAAAACACAATATCAGCATCGCCATAACTCGTTCGGATATGAGAAAAATAATGCCCAAAATCATAACCCGTATCGGTTTTCGCCCCAGATATAATTGTGTCGTGCGCCAACATGTCACCCATCGCCGCAACACGAATGCGTCGCTCCGAGACCGAGTGATTGTCATTCCCCCGAGGCGGAGCTGGATGCCTCCTATCAATAGATGTACCGCTTTGAAGCAACGCATACACTATAGCGAGGCCCAGTATAACCGCTACGAAGCCTGCAATCACCCACGACAGCTTGTGGCGTGGCAATTTCATAATTAAATAACTATGCCAGCCGGCACAAAGTAGCAGATAACTGTCATAACTATAAGCACCGCATACCAGATCTTACGATCGGCTTGAATTTTCTCAAATTGGTTGATAAGCACAAGGCCAATAATTAATCCTGCAGGAATAGCTCCTACATAGATTCCCGCAACGGTAATCGGCGAGGCAAATTTTAGCCACAATGTACCCAGTAGTACGCAAATTATTAACTTAAGGAAATATGTACTGTCAGCTTCGAATAACTTTTCATACCCCCTACGACTCACCGCGGCACGATTTCGTGCGTATGTTCGTGGGCGTGCCTTATGCTGTTTCTTTTTGATGTGTGCCATATATAATGCTCGTAGTATACCAAATCCAAAGCATAACAACAATTAACACCTTGCATCCTACTTACGTTTAGCCCATAATGCTAGCTAGATTATTTAATAGGAATGTTTACACATGTCTGCAGCACCAAAAAAAGCAAATTCACCAAAAAAGAGTCCGGCGAAGAAGCCAGCTGTAAAAGCTAAAAGCAAAATAGCTAGCCCAAAGAAGCCTGCGACCCAAGCGGTTCAGTCTTTCCGACCTTCACGCTCGACCGAGCCGTTCTTCACCCTCAAGGCTACTCGCCAGACAGCTTATTGGCTCATCCTCTCTGTTATAGTCATTGGACTAGCCGCGTGGGTTCTGCAACTCAATGCCCGCATCCAGTCGATTTACGACCAGATCGAACAAAACAGTATGAATATCGAAACTCTCACAGCAGAAAAAGAATCAATCAAGAAAGCACCCGATACTACACAATAGTTGAGGTCCATAAATAAAAAACTCCCAGGTGATTCTGGGAGTTTTTTGATGGATACTTCAATTACATGCGAATTTCTGCATCAACACCAGCCGGAAGGCTAAGGTTCTGCAGGCTGTCGATAGTCTTTGGAGTTGCATTTGTGATGTCGATAAGACGTTTGTGAACACGCATTTCGAATGCTTCACCGCCCATTTTATACACGTGTGGTGATTTCACAACTGTAAATGTGCTTCGACGTGTTGGAAGTGGCACGGGTCCAGCAATAACAGCACCAGTACGGATAGCTGTGTCAATGATTTGCTTTGCTGATTGGTCGATGACCTTGTGGTCATATGCTTTTAGGCGAATACGAATACGTAGGCCTTCGGTTGCAGGTTTGTCTGCCATAAGAATTACTCCTGTTATGTGCAACATCCGTAACCTTGAACTGGGGTGGCTACCAGACAAGTTCTCGGGTGTAAATTAATAATACATTTGGGAGTATAGCATATTAAACCATCTCTGTAAATTGACGATTTTACTATAGTATGTCGTTAATTGTGGTGGTATAGTTATCTCAAGACCACTCCCTCAACATGGGGGTGGCCTTGTGTTATCACAATCCGACAGAGAGGAAAGCTGATCAATACCCGCAATCACCCTGCTAACACCACAGGTTGGTTAAGCGAGCAGGTTGTATCAAGCCTCGGCGAAGCTGATGCAAAATTCATCATCGCCCGAACGCTCGAAGAGCTAGAGGTCGACAGAACAACCAGGGAGGCCGGCACCAGACATGCGAGCTTTGAGTTTGTAGTTGATGAGAAAAACCTTGGGCGCACAAAGCATCTTGAGCATTTAATTATGACGCGGATGACGACCATATTAAATGCACACCCAAGTAGCCTCACGATACGACAGCTACCGAAACGGTCTACGAGCGCGAACAATGTCCGCATCACCTGTACACTCAACCCCTCGAGGAGATGAGCCAAATGACTACAGAAAGCCCAATTCCAGCCGAAGCAGGAACGAAGCGAGCCAGTATCATCTATGAGGTTGTCGGTCTCGCCGAACAGCTTCGAATTGGCGCGGAAGAGGTTCGTATTCACCTCGATGCCGATCGCATCTATCACTCAGACGCCATTATGCAGGCTGTTAATGTTCTGCTCACTAAAGGCGACGGACTGAAGATCGATATCAGGCAAGAACCCATCGAAGGCGCCTACGGCGGCAACGTCGTCGGCATCGACATAGTCTGTAGGCGCAAACCAGATTAACCCCCCCTATCCACCGAGGACAGAGGGGTGGCTAATCACCTCCTCTCTGTCCTCACTAACAGAATAGTGAAATCCTTCACTCGTCTGCAGGTGAGACAAATTGACATAGTGCATGAATCATATTATAGTGACACCATAATCACCGCTTGGTGGTTTGTTCGTGCGAGCTAACACCTCGCATACAACCTGGACAGAAGGAAGAAGTATGACTGCCACATCGACAGACTTGCTCATCAACGAGGATCTTCAAGAAACCGATAGCAAATCGGTTCATAAGTATCCCGAAAGCAACCCGGCCCGCATTCCATGCCCCGGGCCCCAAAAGGAACAAAGCGTTATCGAATACATACAAAACACATTGCTTCCGATAATGACCAAATTGGCGCAGGCCTTCCACCGAAGCGGCAACCTTGCCGACTGCACCGTCAATGTAGAGCAGTTCCGCCCACGACGTCGCGAACTGATCACGTACTGCCGGGATCACCATCTCAGGCTACCCGATGAACTGCGCGATGAATCCGGCAATGCGCCGGTTGGTGACTGGCTTGCTCTTACAATGACCTATTTGGCGCTACCGAGCACCGTCACCATCCACTCCTTTAAAGAAGGAGCAGAAAACGTTCCGTATATCCGACTCACCCTCTCCTAGAGTGGCGAGTGGATCTTCTACGGAGCGTGGGTGAGGCCAGTCTTTCTTCTGTCCTCATTCACAAAGCAGCTAAATATATTTGGCTATTTTGTGAATGAACTAAAAATCAATCAAGACATACGGCTTCTTGGAAAAGATAACAACCTTCGATGGCTTATCGTCAAGCTTGATAAGGTGTGTATGTTGGTGTTTCTTAGAACGAGATACACTATCAACAGCCCGTGCGTATATATTGTAGCCACTTGCTTCATAGTCGCTAATGATATTCATGGCGTCTAGTTTCTCGGCATCGCTAAAGGTCTGGATCGTTTCGTGATGCGCCTTTGGGATGACCATGAGATGGTCGGTCACCTTCATACCCTCAAACATATCGTATTTTACTCGGTTTGGCACTACATACATCGTATCGTTATCGAGTACCGCTTCGTCCTGAAGCTGCTCCGAGCAGAAACTACAGTCGTCATGAATTGTATCGCCCGCATTAAGACTGCTGTATATCTGCCTTGTTTTTCTGTAGTGATACATTTTTATTCTTTTACCTTCTTTGTTCTTTTATGGAATAAGAAAACCCCGATTTCTCGGGGTTTTCTTGCAATTAGAGATCTAATTACTTAGTGATTGCTGTAACAACACCAGCACCAACAGTACGGCCACCTTCGCGGATAGCGAAGTTTAGACCCTGTTCCATGGCGATTGGAGCAAGCAATTTAACCTTGAAAGTCAAAGTATCACCAGGCATAACCATTTCTTTGTCAGCTGGGAGTTCAACTTCGCCAGTTACGTCAGTAGTACGGAAGTAGAACTGTGGCTTGTAACCCTTTGAGAATGGAGTGTGGCGGCCGCCTTCTTCTTTCTT
>CAMPKW010000031.1 GCA_946887425.1 uncultured Candidatus Saccharibacteria bacterium
AACTGTTGCGGGCACGATCCTGTATCCCGTTAAAAGCCACGATGGTAATCGCTGCCAGGATAGCAATAACTACTATCACAATGAGCAGCTCGACAATCGTGAAGCCTGACTGATTGCGCTTAGTAATGGTATGTTTATTTTTGCTAGCCCACATTGCTGAGCCAAATTATGAAGCATTAGCATTATGTGGTCAAGAAGGGGCTGAGTGCTGGACAAATAATATATGTCGTATAATATAATTATAGAACATATAAACAAGGAACAGCCTGTGAGATCACAGATTAAAGCCGTGAAGGTTGTTAGTACTGGATCAGTTGCTATCCATCCTGAACATGTCGAAGGAGCCCGCGCGCCGCTCTTTTGGTGGCTACTCACTTCGAAGCGCTGGACGGCGCCGCGGCCGATCAACGTCTATGTCATTGAGCATGAGCAAGGCTTAGTCCTGTTTGATACTGGCCAGGACCGAGCATCCGTCACTGACGCCAACTATTTTCCGAAGGGGATTATTGGTTGGCTTTATGGCCGGCTGGCTAAGTTTGCGATCAATCCCGATGAGACACTGACCGCCTTACTACGACGTATCGGCTATGACGTCGCTGACGTGAAGCTAGTGATCTTGTCGCATCTTCACCAGGATCACATCGGTGGTTTGCGCGAGTTGACGAACGCCGAGATCCTGGTTAGCCGAGCAGAGTGGCAGAGTCTGCAGCAGTATGATGCGGTCATGCAGGGTCTGATGCGTAACCATATCGATCTACCTAACCTAAAGTGGCGCTACATCGACTTTGAGCTGCCGTCCACTGAACAAGTAGATGGTTTCACCTTGTCGGTCGATATCTTTGAGGACGGTTCGCTGGTTTTGCTGCCAACCCCGGGGCATACGCCTGGCTCCATGTCGCTCCTCGTGCGGCGTGAGGGTAAGACGCCACTCCTGATGGTCGGTGATCTGACTTACGACGTCGAACTGATGAAGCAAGAGCGCGTGCCTGGCGTTGGTAAGAAGCAGGGGCTGCGGCAGGCGACTAAAGCGGTGAATGCAGTTAGTGATACTTATCCTGACCTTGTCGTATTGCCAGCTCACGATCCCGGCGCGGCGGATCGCCTGAATACAGCGGAGGGGCGGGAGTAACGATGCGTCCTGCAGAAGAAATCCGTTACCTGATCCTCGCCGCTCAACGAGAGGGCAATCGACAGCTGGCGCAGGCACTCAAGCCGCTCGGACTGACGCCGTCGCAAGCCGAGGTAGTTCGCCTTGTTGCTAATCACCAGCCACTCACAATGACGGAGCTCGGTGCGATGTTAGTCTGTGAATCTGGCACGAATCCAAGTCGGCTTGTGGATCGCTTGGTGACGAATGGTTTGATCGAACGCAATGTCGACGTAAACGATCGCCGTGCAGTGAGGCTGACGTTGACTAATAGGGGAGCAGCAGTTGCTACCCACGTCGCGGAAACCGAAGAAGTGATGTACGCCATGATTGACGAACGAACGAAACAATCGGGTGGTGCGCTGATCTCTTCGCTCCGTGCGCTTGTAGCTGATCAGCTTGCTGGCGAGGCGATTGAGCGACGCCGACGGGCGAAGAAATAAGAATTAATCCTGCGTTGTGTGCAGTTCGTCGACGACACGCCGGACTGCTTCAAGCATCTGCATAAATCCTGGCTCTTCGGTCGGGAAGTGTCCGCAACCCTCAAGTGTGACGAGTGACTTCTCGGCTGCGATGCGGTCAAAGAAGGGCTGGCTGACCTCTAGCGGAGTCCATCGATCATCGCCCGGATGAACCATTAGTACTGGCGTCTTGTTGAACTGTTCCGGCTCGACAGTCGGCGACGACTCAAGGAAGCTGCGCATCCAGCCTAGCGGGACGCGTCCACCGCCGCCGGTTCGATCGGATATCACCTGGTCAACGAGGCCTGGGTCATTTGCAATGTGCCGCATGTCGGCAATCCATCGAATTGGGATGCGGGTATTCGCCAGCGGCCCCGCGACCATTTTTAAGGCCGGTCCGGCAACGCTTCCGAGAGCCGGATGCCAAGATAGGCGCTCGCGAACGGCAGGGTCACGAGGGTCGAGCAGGCAGGTGACGATTAGGTGTGAAGCGAGGCCCGTTTCTGCGGCCGCGTCATAAGCCAGCATGCCGCCCATGCTGGCCCCCATGATGATGAGTGGGCGCTCGTCATTTTCCTTTTGTACAAGGTCGACAAGTAGCTGTCGCCAGTCCTCGTAACGAACTTGCTCCGGATGCGCCACTTCAGTCTTGCCGTAACCCGGGAGGTCGGGCACGGTGACGTAGGTGCCTAGTTTTGAGAGGTGTGCGGCATACGGCCACATCGCCGCACTATTTCCACCAGCGCCATGGACAAGCAGCATGCGCACTGGCGCTTTTGGATCGCCAACATGCTCGACATGTATCCTGTCGTCTCGTCGCTCCCAGCTCGAAGCCGAGCGGAGAACGGCCGCGCCGAGTAAAGAGGGGATGTATTTCTCGTAGCGTCGCTCGTCGATGGCTTCGGTTGCTAGTTTGTGTACGGCTGGAGATTCGGGTGTGGAAGCGGTCATGTGCTACCGATTATGTTCGATATGCTGCTATGCGTCAATGAAGGCTTTATGCACGACGAAAAGAGCCCGCACCTCTAGCGGAAGAATAAGTGGTTTGAGTCCTTCAAGACCACATGAGAGGATATAAATCAAATAGCAGGGGTGAGGTGCTGAAATTAGTTGTCATGTCGACATCAGCAAATCACATCAAAATCATGAAAAAGGTCGCAGAATTGCTTCTGCGACCTCTGTTTGCAATAGATTATTATTGCGAATAGTTCTAAATTGGTCGAGGTCCTAGGATGTTATTCGAACCGGGCCAGATGGACCATCGAGAAGTTCGACGTCATCCGCGACGCCCTCGATCGGATCGACGCAGCTGAGCTCCGCCGTCCTCCAACCAAGAAGCCTCGTCCCACGCAGCGCTACCGCCTGACGGATCGCTTCACGCCAGACGAACTTGATCAACTCGTTGCTCGTTACAAAGCAGGCGAAACAAGTACGGCACTGGCTCGTGAGAGCGGTATCGCTAAGTCAACCTTCCTGCGCCTCCTGTCCGAGCGGGGTGTCGGCACGAGACCCCGTGGCCTCACCCCAGGGAAGGAAGAAGAGATCCTCCGGCTCCGCAAGCAAGGGATGATTATCCGCGAGATCGCGAAGAAGGTGGGGTGTAGCTATGACACCGCCAGGCTATTTCTCTTGGCTAGCACCTCGGACTAGTGTTTTGGCTTCTCGTCTTCGTCCTGCTCTTCGCGGGCCATTTGGATCAGGGTTTTGAGTAGCTTGTTTAGATCTGGCTTCGGCCGGACGACGCCATAGGCAACGATCGTGCCACTACGTCGAGCCGACACCCTATTTCGTGCTTGCCTCTTTTGTCTTGCTGGTCGCTGTCCATGGTGAGCGACGGCACGCTCGACTCGTCGATACAGTTTGCCAGTGATGTGGCGAAGCTGAGAGTGGCCCTGCTGAATCGTACGCAGGTGATCGCGGAACTGCTTGAGCGTCAGTTCTTCACTTGGTTGGTAGAAAGCGTGGAGCTTCCACTGTTCCTTTGTCGAAAGGACTGCCAGGTAAGCCTGTTTACTTGGGTCGCTCCAGACTGTTCGTAGAAACAGGTGGCGTTTGTATTGCTCGCATTGCGTGACTCGTGGCATAGATTCCTGACTTTCCGCCCGTTTAGGTGGGCAGTAAGTTGGGCTGCTATGCATAGTCGGTCAGACTGGTTGTTGACGATAGTTTATTGTCCTGGTGTAAACCACGATTCCCACGCGCCATTTACGCCAATCCACGTTGCGGCGTAGCCACTTGTGGTATCTGGAATGCCGGCGGCGGGGCAGAGGTTGAGGTTGCTGTTGCCGGGCCAGCTGGCAAAGGTTATTGCTCCACCGTTACTAGAGTAAGCAAAGCCCGTTCCCGAGGTGCTTCTGCCAACAACAGCCGCTACGCCATTGTCTGCTCGGCAATAGATAAAGAAGTTGCCACCCCCGCCGTACGATTTTCGCGTAACTGATACTGTATTGTTGATACCCGAGTATGTTGAAGGTAATACGCCATTAAGGGTGTAGTACTCTTGGATTTTTGTGAAGCTTTGCCTTAGGTCACTTTTGACGACGCTATCATTGGCACGGTTTTGGATGCCGTTATACGCAACGATCGTGATAGCAGCCAGGATAGCAATCACAACGATAACGATTAACAGTTCAACTATCGTAAAGCCGCTAGAGCCTTTTGTGGTAGTTTGTTTACTTTTGCTGGCCCACATAACTCTTAGAAAGTATGAAGCATAAGCTATATTGGGTCAACTATGCAACCTCTAATGACATGACGGCAAGTTGGGGTGATTCCTAATTGCCGCCACTGCAGATACTATTATAGCTAGTCCAGTTTGCGCCGGTGCCTGTGTATGTAGAGGTGCAGTATTTAGGCTTTGGCCCAATCTCATAGGCGTTGCTATAATACCCGCCATCACCTTGACCGCCATTGCCTTCGAGAATAACCATCATCCCGTAGGTTTGATAATTATCGCTAGCCTGACTCGTGTAATGGTAATAATTGCTGCCCTGGGTCGCATCTGAAAGGGAGGTAGGGTCGATGTTTGTGTACGGGGCCAGCATATCAGCTAATATCTTATTTCTGTCACAGTGTCCCCAGCTTTCTGCTTGTGAGCCACAGGTCGTCTCGCGACCGCTTCCGTCCAGAATAGGAGGGTACCGGCCGTTGTCTACTTTATATAACTCAATTGCCTTGGCAATACTTTGAATTTTTGTGATTCGTCCATTATCACGTGCGCGTTGTTGAATTCCATTAAAAGCAACGACGGTAATGGCTGCGAGGATTGCGATAACCACAATGACTATGAGTAGCTCAACAATAGTGAAGCCCGAGTGCTTGTTTCGAATTAGAGTGTTTGGTTCGACTTGCATACGTATCATGTAGTTAGCAATTCGTTCTAATTGTTATGCCAATATCATCAGCGGTATTGAGAAGGCCATCTGGTCCTATGCTTTTGACGGGTGAGTTACCGGAGCTGCCAATTGAACAATCGTTGTTGTCATACCAGTAGTACTGTCCCCATGGATCCTGTTCAAGGCCTGATGTCTGAATGAGCTTCTCATTTCTAAGGCCTGCAATAATCTCCGTTGACCAGCGAGATGTTGGTGGCATCGCCGTGCCGCTGTACCAGTCGGCCGAGAGGGGTAGTGTTTCATGGTTGGCACGGTATAGCAGCATAGCCTTTTGGATGGCCGCTAGATCCGAATTGACTGTTGTTGTGCGGGCACGCTCCTGGATGCCGTTATACGCGACAACCGTAATCGCTGCCAGAATAGCAATAACTACGATGACAATGAGCAGCTCGACGATGGTGAATCCTGTAGTACGACGCATGATTTACGCGGTCCCCGCCCACCAGCTTCCGCCGAGTGTCAAATACCACTGCCAGCCAGGGCTAGCTACACCTACGGCCGGACAGATAGTTGCACCGCTAACGCCACCAACCGTCCCACTGTATGGGGTGGGAGAGGTGACGGAATTGCTTACATAGTAAGCTTTACCGTCGGTTGTCTCGACGACTAGTGCCCAAGCATCTCCTGTCGAACGATAGCAATAGATGGCAGCTTGGTATGTGGGTCGAGTTAGTTTGATTCGAAGATTTTGAACATCGGCTGCGTTTTTGGGATATGACCCGACAGCAGGATCAGTATTTGCCATCTCGGTGAGACGAACTGATTGCCCAAGGTCTGACTTGGCTGCCGAGTCGCGCGCTCGTTGTTGGATGCCGGTAAAGGCGACTATGGTGATTGCTGCGAGGATGGCAATCACGACAATCACTATAAGTAGCTCAACAATTGTGAAGCCCTTAGGTTGCATTTCAGTGCTTTTTAGTTGACCCATGACGACCATGTCCCTGTAGTGCCGTTCCAGATATGACCCATCTGCGATCCGCTTGCGCGTCCAACAATTGGACAGGTGGTTGCGTCAGATACGTTCGTGCTCGTCTGGATGCCGCTAACTGATGAAATGAAGAAGCCTGCCCCTGCTGTCGTGTACGCAACACCGAGGGCATACTGCGTCCGGTCGGTGCTGACGCAGTAATACCAGTTGTTGCGATTAACGGAGTAAAGGTTTTTGTTGGCGCGGATGTCCATTGCTGCGGTAGCAGCGGCTGGGTAGAGGCCGTCGGCAGTATCAACTTTTGCCATCTCAATTTTTTTAGCAAAGTTCGTAAGGTCGGTTTGAATGGAGCTGTTACGCGCTCGATCTTGTATGCCATTGTAGGCGACGATAGTAATAGCGGCTAAAATGGCAATGACAACAATGACTATAAGTAGTTCTACGATAGTGAAGCCATTTTGCCGACTCGCCTTTTTCATGAAGCTTGCTAGTTGATGTGATTCGTGTTTTTTCATTCCTTTGTCCAAAATCCTGCGGCGGTCTACTGTGTCCAGCTATTCCATCCTGTAGTTTGATTGTGGCCGTAGCCATATGAGTAAGGGTCTATGCCCATACCGGGGCAGTTAACTCCACTGCTCGACCACGCGCCCGTGTAGACCTTTAGTCCGCCGTCGGAATAGTAGGCATATTTTGTTCCAGACAGGCTAACGGCCCCGACTGCAAACTTTTCGACGCCCCCAACATTCCCTGTGCAGTAGTAGAAGTTATGTACAGTCGTTCGGTATGCGTTGCGAGTAAGTGTGAACTTCGGGATGCCTTCCACGGGAGTTGTATTGTTTGGCCCTGTAGGATAACGCCCTTCGTTAGCTTGGAACTCCAGGACTTTTGTGGCGAATTGTCGCAGATCAGATTGGACCGCCGTATCATTCGCCCGATTCTGAATGCCATTGAAGGCTACGACGGTGATAACTGCAAGGATTGCGATCACCACAATCACGATAAGTAGCTCCACGATCGTGAAGCCCTGGCGGCGCAGCCCATGGGTGGCTAGCGCTGCCATTACGCCGTTCCTCCGACCCAAATTCGCCATGCATTACCGCCGTATCCAGCAATGAACGACCGCGTCGTGCCGGGTTCAATGTCTGAGCAGCTACTGGTAGTTTGCATCCCGTCGTTACTAGAGGCTGAAGGGTATGATTTCACGCTTCCCACTTTTGAACTGAAGTAGAACTTGTTACCAGACTTACTCAGTGCGGAGATTGCATAGTAGCTGGAGTCGGCAGCAATACAGTAAGGAAGATTATAGGTCTGTGTTGTGCCGTAGGCTGAGAAGCTGGCTTTGATGCCTAACGTGTTTAGTTCGGCTGTTGTGTTGGGGTATCGTCCATTATCGACGTGGAATAGAGATATTCTTTTAGCCATCGCCGTGAGGTCGGATTGAACCGCCGAATCGTTTGCGCGGTTTTGAATTCCGTTATATGCAACGACGGTGATTGCTGCGAGAATTGCTATAACGACAATCACAATAAGTAGCTCAACAATCGTGAAGCCAGGAGCAGCGGGCTTAGTTGTGTTTAATTTGTCCATCCGAACCATCCTCCGCCGCCAACGCTAAAACCGTAGCCCATTGAATATCCAGGAGACGACGTCGGTACTCCAATGCCGGGGCATATTGTTCCGCTATCGCCAGCTCCGGGCCCCCAGGAGCCTGTATAGATGCTTGCTCCCGTGTCTGATGAGTAGACGTATTTTGTGCCCGAGCGGCTGACTGCTGCAATAGCAAACTTCGCGGTGCCTGATACAGTGCCGGTGCAATAATAGATATTGTTATGAGCAGGGCTGTAGGAACTTTTTGCTGGCGAGAACTTCGGGATGCCTGCAATACCATTTGACCCCGAACCCGCCGGGAGATTTCCGTTAGTAGCTTCTTGCTCTTTGATCTTCATGCCAAGGTTCCGGAGATCGGACTGAACGGCACTGTCGTTAGCGCGATTTTGGATCCCGTTATACGCCACGATCGTAATCGCCGCCAAAATCGCAATCACCGCGATTACAATCAAAAGTTCTACAATGGTGAAACCATTGGCCTGGTTGGGATTAGTAGTATATTTATTTTTGCTAGCCCACATTGCTGGATAAAAGTATGAACCATAAGGGCGATAGGGTCAACCGACGCCATTGTGCGACTACTGTTAGCAAGCTGAGAAATCGTAGAAATGCATACAACACCTCCGGTACATATGGAAACGGAACGACAGAGGTAGTGATGTCGTAGCTGTTGTAATGAATACCGTACCGGAGGGCACCTTAGGCAAGGTATTCAAACCCTTGATAGGGGTGCTAGGGCTGGATAGTAGCAGTCTTGGATGCCATAAAACCGTACCGCAGCAACAAAAAGGGCACTGAATTGCTTCAGTGACCTCTGTTTTTCAATAGGCTGCTATTGAGAATGATTCTAAATTGGTCGGGGTGAAAGGACTCAAACCTTCGACCTCTCGGTCCCAAACCGAGCGCGCTATCAACTGCGCCACACCCCGATAGGTGTTGTACCTGAGTGATTATATCCTATTTTTTAACCTAAATCTAGGGGTTGAAGTGGATTTTTCGCTATAAAACCGCTACGATCGTACTATGTTACGAACACTTCTTAAACGCATATACCGCCACAGAGCAAGCTTTGGTGAGCGCCACGTGATCGCAATTATTCTTGGCAGTGCACTTACGGCGATGGGGTTGAGCTTAGCAATAGGCCTGCAGCAAAGTGTATGGTTTGATGAGGCGTATTCAATTTTTCTTGCTAAACAGTCATGGGGGCAGCTGCTGTATTTGACGTCTGTTGATACGCACCCGCCGCTTTACTATGCACTCCTGAAGGTATGGGGGGATGTGTTTGGTTGGAGTGAACTGGCGCTTCGTAGCCCGAGCATGCTCGCACTCGGTGCGTCGGTTGCCGTGGGCGGGCTGCTCATTAAGCGCCTATTCGGAGCGCAGGTGGCTGTGGTTGCCGTAATGATACTGGCGATATCGCCATTTTTGCTGCGTTATGGGTTTGAGATTCGTATGTATGCGATTGGTTCGCTAGTCGGTATTGCGGCAACGTACGTACTCGTACTCGCTGAGGATGCAAGAACGCGTGCGGTGCAGTTGCGACGTTATGCGCTGTATGCCGTGCTAGTTGCGCTCGGAATGTACCTGTTTTATTACATGGCATTCCTGTGGATTGCACACGCTAGCTGGCTGGCATGGATGGGCTGGCGTCGTGAGCGCTCGCTAATAAGGGCAATATGGAAACCGTGGTTAGCGGCATATTTAGGAGCGGTTACTCTCTACCTACCTTGGGTACCGACATTTTTAGGCCAACTAGGTAACGGTGCTCTTACGAGCGTGGCGCAGTCACTGACACTCGATAACTTAATTAGTATAGTTTCGTTTTACACGGTGTATGAGCCCCTGTGGCGGCTTGGTCCAATTATGTCAGTGGTGGTTTTGTTTGCGCTCGTTGTGATTGGGTGGCTGGGGATGCGGGCGTACCGTTCGCTCGAAAAGCACCAACGACCGTATTTTGTGCTATTGGCGATGTACATACTCGTTCCAGTACTACTCCTGACGCTAATCGGTTTTGTGCGACCTATGTATCTCGAGCGCTACGTGTCACATGTAGCGATTGGCGCTAGCCTGGCGCTGGGTGTTGCAGTCGCAGTAGTATGGCCACGTATCGGACGAGTAGGGAAATGGGCTGTAGGGATTTTTGTAGTAACGCTGCTCATTGGTGTAGTGCAGCTTGCGATGTACGGCAACTACAACTTCCAGCGCACGTTACATCCAGCTATCAAAGAGGCCGCACGGCTCGCGACGCCATGTAGCGATAACGCGAAGGTCGTCGCAGGTGACCCATATGCGGCAATTGAACTTTTATACTACGTTCAAGACTGTCCGGTTTACTTCTACGAGC
>CAMPKW010000032.1 GCA_946887425.1 uncultured Candidatus Saccharibacteria bacterium
TCACCAAGAAAAGAAGCTCACCATCTGGTGGGCTCTTTTTCTTGGTAGGTTTACGAGGCAAGCCAAACTCCAAAGGAGTTCATAAGGCGACGAATTACTTCATCTCATCGTCGCGATCTTCAATCTCTTCACGCCGGTCATCGTCACCGTGCCCAGTGCCATCGAAATCATACTTATCGAGCTCTTCTTTAAATTCCTCTGGATCAACGCCAAACCCCTCTGTCGGATCGTCAGTTTCTTCGTCGATAATCGGATCGTTGATGTCACCGCTTGTATCGAGGTCGTCTTGATAATTCTGTAGCGTAAGATCGTCGTCGTCTATATTCTGCGGGTCAGGATTAACTGAGTCCATACATACCTCCTTTTATTACAATGAGTGATGAATAAGAGAAAGTTATTAGTGTACGATCGTACTGGCGCGCTCGTCGTCTGTAGATGTGAGAAGGGCGTAGCCCATGACCATGATACCTACGATAAGGTGTGGAAGCCATTGATTATTCTGTGCTGCGTCCATGAAGCCGAAGAGCCATGGCGAGAGTGCAAGCAGTAGTCCGGTAGCTACATCGATACCAATATGTATTTTCATTGGCACGAGTTTGAGCGGGCTATATGGACTAGTCGTAATCAGCTCATTAATGATGATAAAAATACCGATCAAGATCGGCACCATGCTCGCTGCGGCGTTGTCAGTGAAGCCAAAGATATTCGGCGCAAAAAGTAGGACCACACCCACGATTAAACCAATGACCGTATGTGCTTTAGTTGATATAAATCCCATGAACACCTCCTTGTTTATTGGTTACGTACTTTTATTATATGCCCGATATTTTGCATTTGGACATTTTTGCAACCTATGTACGGTTCATCCTACGCCCCTCGATGTGGAAAACATGATTGCCAATAGGGGTTTCTTTTAGTTTTTTGTCAGTGTCCTCTAAAGTATATAATGCGATGTATATTATACATCATGCTCTAAATAGTGAACCGCGTCTCGCACCGCCTTGTGCACACGTCGATCTTTCATGATCTTAAAGTGGCCCCTAGTAAGAAGCTGGACATTTTTTGCTCCCTCTAAGTAACTACCCTTGGGAATATGGGGGTCAAATATTCCGTAAATCGAAACGATCTTTTTGTTAACTATCGTGTTGGCGGCTAATGTCGAGAGGATAGGTGAGTTTGGTAAAAATACGCGCAGCGCCCTGATAGGAAGCAGGTACGCGTACCGCGACCCTGCAAAGGGCGAGTTTAACGCTACGACGCCCTTTATCTGATCCGCAGGCGTACTTGCGAGAAGATACTTACCGACCAGCCCGCCTTTGCTATGGGCAACGATAATGTAGTTCTCGAGTTTATGCATTACGACGTATCCCTGAACGATTGCAGCCATAGACTCAACATCACCCACGTTATATCCCAGTGACGAAACCACATGCACGGGGTGCCCCTTTTGGTAAAGCATATCCGCCACAGGCTTCATGAACCGCCAATTTTCATACACACCCGGAATAAGAAGTATGGGAGCTTTTGTTACATGCGCCGCCACCTTGGGCGACAAATACCGATGTGCGTCCGCCCTCGCCAGGAAACCATTTGTCTGTCGATAAGTGGCATACGTATAGTCATGCGCCCATGCCCAACTATTTACGATGAGATGCTTTAATTTTCTATAAAATCTTGGCATACGATTGCTGTCTCTTTTGCATATTTATAATGCAGGGCATGAGGAGCATCGGTAATTTCGGCAAGGGCATGGCAAGTGGACACCGTCCTAAGGTGCGCAGCCCACTCGTGCGGAACAATATAGTCATTCGTGCCACGCACAATAAGCGTCGATATCGAATTGCCAGCAAGTGTCTCATCGATATGGTCATCTACCATCCAACGAGAAGTCTGGAGATAGCGAGAGAGACCCATGCGTGCATAATCAGAGAAGATAACAGTACCAACAGCCGGGCCTTCAAAGAACGTATCTTGCACGAGGCGCAGGCTCTGTTTCAAGACACTACGCTCTTTGCAATTTACCGTAGGCGCAAGAAGAATCATCTTATCAATATACGCCGGGGTCTCTTTAGTTAGATGTGCAATAATCTGACAGCCCATTGAATGCCCAATCATAATAGGATTGAAGATATCGTGTTTTTGTAAGTAGGTATAAGTGACCGACGCGAGCTGCTCAATAGTAAGCGGCTCAGAGGGCTTCGGGGCCTTGCCATAACCAGGAAGATCGAGAGCAATCACGGTATACCTTTTTGCTAATTCTCGAGCGAGGGGAATGAAATACGCACTGGACACACCAATGCCATGAATCAAGACAACTGTTTTTTTATCTGACCCACTGCCATTCCTGCGGACGCCCACCATATAACCTTCCACTTCCTCGAGGGATACCGTGTCAAAAGCCTTGTCTTCAGTCGTCATTCATTCATTATAACCCTATCGGGTGATCTCTTTATGACACAAAGGCAGTGATAATAGCCAGTGCGTGGGATGCGTAGAGCGCAATATTAAGGTGCACGATAAGCTATACTGCTAATATGAACTCCTTCCTTCCACCGCTACACTCGGATCGAAAACTTTTTACGTGGCTGCGTCGCTTCGCACCTGGACTCATTATTATCGTGTGGTTTGCGGTCGCATCGTTTGGCGGACCTACGTTCGGCAAACTGTCGTCCGTTTCCAGCAATGACCAGGCGGCATTTTTACCAGCCAGCGCGCAGTCAACCAAGGTGCAAGAAATTCAAACAAAATTCCGAAACTCCAATTCAATCCCGGCAATTATTGTCGTAGAATCAGATGCTATTATTACACCGGCAGATTACCGAAAATACCAGCCTCTAATCACAAAGCTCCAAGCAGTCAAAGGTGTGCAAGCTGGCACGTCTATAGCAGGACCAATTCCATCAGCCGATGGCAAGGCGGTGCAGTTTATTGCTCCTATCAGTAGCCGGGATGAACTCAAAGATGTCATCACCGACCTGCGTACGGCAGCTAAAGATACCACGCCAGCAGGGCAGACGGCGTATGTCACAGGGCCAGCTGGACTTACGGCCGATCTCGTGAAGGCATTTGGTGGCATCGACGGCGTACTGCTCATCGTTGCGCTATCAGTTGTATTCGTCATTTTGCTACTCGTGTATCGTTCGATTACATTACCGTTCATTGTTCTACTCAACTCCATCTTTGCGCTTTGTGGCGCTATTTTGATTGTCTACCTCATGGCGAAGTGGAACTGGATTGAACTAAACGGCCAGAGCCAAGGAATCCTATCGATCCTTGTCATTGGCGCGGCAACTGATTACTCGCTCCTACTTGTAGCTCGTTACCGCGAGGCACTCACGCACATAAAGTCGAAGTGGCGAGCGATGGCCCGGGCGTTCAAAGCCGCTTTTGAGCCGATCGTCGCCTCGGGAATAACCGTAATTGCAGCACTCCTATGTCTTCTATTCTCCGACCTTAATTCCAACCGCAGCCTCGGCCCAATCGCCGCCACGGGAATCGTCTTCTCGCTTCTTGCAACACTGTCATTCCTGCCAGCCCTGCTTGTTGCACTTGGTCGTGGATCTTTTTGGCCTGCATTACCAAAATATTACCCAGAGGACGCCGCTTCCGCTACCACGAACAACCAAGACATCAGCAAGCTTTGGAAGTGGGTAGGGCACGTAGTGTCCCGTCGCTCTCGTACGATATGGATCACCACCGCACTATTACTACTTGCAGGAGGTGCAGGAATCTTACAGCTAAGGGCAAGTGGGGTACCACAAACTGATCTCATTCTTACCCAATCCGAAGCGGTAGACGGCCAAGCGATACTTGCCAAGCATTTCGGTTCAGCAATAGGCACCCCAATGGTAGTAATCACTGATAGCGACAAGCAAGCAGCCATCACCGACGCCCTCAAAAAGCTCGATGGCATCGACGCGGTGAGTACCTATAGCGGCCAGGAAGGCCGACCATCGCAAGCAGCAGTACCGGCGAAAGTCGTTGACGGCAAAGTACTTATCAATGCCACTCTTGCGACTACCAAAAGTGACTCCGACGAGGCCGAAGCTATTGTCCGTCAAGCACGCACCAGCCTTGCTACCATCGACCCGCAGGTATTAGTTGGTGGTGCGACAGCTATCGCCCTCGACACCAACACTACCGCCACCAACGACCTAAAGAAGATCATTCCTATTGTTCTTGCCGTGATCCTCCTCATCCTCATAGCCCTACTCCGGTCGATTATTGCGCCGTTACTACTCATAGCAACGGTTGTCATTAGTTACATCGCAGCGCTTGGCGTTTCAGCATTGGTGTTCAATCACATCTTTGGGTTCCCAGGTGCAGATGCTTCAGTACCGCTGTTCGGATTCGTATTCCTCGTTGCACTCGGCATCGATTACAATATTTTTCTCATGACCCGAGTGCGCGAAGAGGCCAAGCGAATTGGCACACTTCAAGGTATCCTGCACGGGCTTGGCAAAACCGGCGGGGTAATCACTTCGGCCGGTATCGTGCTTGCTGCTACATTTGCGGCACTTGGCATCATTCCAATCCTGTTCCTTGCTCAGCTCGCTTTTATTGTGGCGTTTGGTGTACTAATCGACACTATTATCGTACGTTCACTCCTTGTACCGGCGCTATCATACGACATTGGTAAGTTTATCTGGTGGCCCTCAAAATTATCACGTGACAATACTGATACAAAATCCGCTGAGTAACATTTGTATTTGCTAAAAATATATGTCATTATAATGTAACTGTTCGCTCTATTAAAGAGGAAGTACATGAAAATTGGCATCGTCGCACTATCGTTCGGCAAAATGAGTCGGCACGCACGTTTCGACATCATAAACTATCGCCTCAGTACCTACGCGGCAGCTGCACACGAGCTAGTCACTGCAAAGCGACCACTCGGGCAAGGCGATGAAGCTCAATGCACCAGCAACATGCAAGCTGTCATCGTCGCGCAGCACGAGATTGCCTGCTACCTGAATACCTATCATGATTTTGACGTCAGGGTAGTCACCAACGCCCATGCAACCCCGAAGGGCAACGGCCTGCTTTACCTTGATACGCAAGACGTCATCAATGAGGCGTTTCGTGTATTCAGAAGTGAGGATGTGCGCGAGGTCATCGTCGTTGCGCACCCGTTCCTGCATGCGTGGCTGACCCGTCGTCTTATCACACGGATGGGCTTCATCACTCATGATTTCAGGGTGGACCGACACATAGGGTTCGACTCCAGTCGGGACAACCTGCAGTGGTGGTGCCGCGGGCGACTTCGCTTCCTTGCATACCTGGCCATCCAGGTCGCAGGGAAGGCAGTCGGCAAAGACCTTCACGGTATTGGCGAACGCCACGAGTCATCCGTGTGACTCACCCTTATGCCCGCACCTCGCGGACACGAAAAGGGCCCAATCCCTTGCGGACTGAAAGCCATTCGTCCGCTTGAGGAGTGGGCCCTTTTCGTATCTATTTAAAATGAAACGAGCCGGATGGCACAAGATTGCTCCCGTGTCATCCGGCTCTTTATTTTTGTTTCACTCCCCATTGCCGAATGCGACAATCGCCTTGAGGCATTTTTCAACATCCTCTGGCGTTTGCTTCATCAATGCTCCGAAGACGGTTGCTAGATAGCGAGCCTTACGAGTGAGAATACTCCTGACGCCAAACATGTCCGTCGACAGATCACTCATGATCGATGTCAGGACACTATCGAGGCCACCGGGTAACCCCTGAAGTGCGCGTTGCGCAACCATACCTATGGCTTTCATCTCCTCAGGGTTCTCCTCACGCATTTTGTTCGCCGCTTCAATATGATGAGCCGGCGGTGCAACAATAACCATGCGCTGGTTCGATGCATTATCCTGGCCGAATACATCAAGCGCAAAAAGCAACATGTCTTTGCCCAGTTCGGCCTTCAGTTCGTCAAGGGTGAGTGGTACGTCGCTCATCAAAAACCTCCATAATTTGTCGGGAAAGCGATCATCTATACTATGCTATAAATCCAGTTATTACGCAATAGCCATCAACTGCACCTCCTCTTGTAGCCACACATAGAGAAGCCTATAGTAGATAGTACGATGGAGTCGAACGAGAACGATATATTCTCAGAATTCGAACGGCAACCATATGTCGATCTAACAGAGTGGCGAAAGGAGCTAGTGAGTTACACCGATGCGCGCCTGGAGCTGGCCGAAGAGGAACTCCATAAACACCTAGGTGATTCCGTTTTGCCATATACTCACGAGACCATAATGAACAGAGTCATGTCAGACTTAGCCCGGGCCTATATGGACCAAATAGAACCTATCATTCAGCCCGGCGACCGTATACGAGCCACGGGTGATTTTGTCTACGACATTTACACCCAAAGCGAGCACGACTTTGAGCTAGATTGGCTAGAAAAGGGGAGTGAACTACGCGGCAGGTTTCAGACCATCGTCGTCAGAGATTATCTCGATGAGAGCATTCTCGACCTCAATCCAGATGAGATCACTGAAGCAATCGTCGGTGTACATATTCACCACTACGGCGCGCATATCGTACTAGCCGACCCTGTCAAAATAGCACCCGACGGAAGCGAGCAGCGCATCCCCGATTGCGAATCGGTGCTTATCCCGCTCATGTACCACCGGCTCAATCTCACAGGGTATCCATCATGGGGCATATAACGTAGCGCTTGTACGCTTGCCGCCAAAACAACAAAGGCGTATAGTGGCCCTACGATGGAAGGGAATGAGTACGACATCTTTTCCCAGCTAGAGCGTGAGATGGGTCGCGATCTAACTCAGTGGCGGCGCCATATCGTCGCGCGCTTCGAGAAGTGCTGCCTAGCGGCTTACGAGATAGAGGAAGCCAAGTCCGATCCGCTTGATCTTACCGACCCCGTAATCTACGAATCAATCAAGCGTCACACTATCGACTTTCTCATTGCAGACTGGATTGAAGACAAAGAATCACCACATCCAGGTGATTTCATTTCCGTAACGGGCGAGAGCTACTGGCACATGCGAGATGAAAACAACGGCGAGATGACGACACGCAGACTGCCTATTGGGTATAAGATAGAGGGCTCGCTCATGCACTGGGATGTCCTGCCATATATCGATCAAGTGGGCCTTCAACTACAGGCACACCGCAACCCAGAGCTTGCGTACCAGCACACTCATCATTTCGGCCTTCATCTCATACTGGATACTCCTGCCATCACGACCGATACTGGAAGATTATTAGAAATTCACCCCGAGCAAATCTACCTGCCGATTCACTATGAGCAGGCAGCTCTAAAGAGCTACACGGATCTTTAAACTATTGCATAAATAGATAAATATTCTATAATAAAGAAATTAGTCCTGTACCCGATGAACGTCCGTTCGTCCAGAGCTATGAAGGAGTTGACATGTCACACCCCAAGGTCTTTGCCCGAATCAAATACAATGGTCCGGAAGACCCCAGGTATCCTCTGCTGCTTGTCCGAGTTTTCGATGACAAGATCCCTCCGGAACGTTTAGTTGCCAAGCTCGAAGAGAACGACTTTCACGTGGAGGTCGACCGGGATCCGACCATCATACTCACCGTGATCGCCAAGATGAGAACAAAACGAGTCGAGATGATTGATCAGATCGTCGAGATCATGAAGGCCTGGCACGATGAGTTCTGTGGAGAGCTTCAAGTCATCAAGACGCTGTACTTGCAATGTGACCTACCTGCGTTTAGGATGGTCGAATACACGCCAGCCGAGGATTCGCCTCGCATGCACTTAGGCTTACTGAAGTCTCGGATGTGGATTGCAACTCAGCTTCAGCAGTACGAGGAGGCGGCGCTACTGCGAGACCAAATCAATGACCTGATCGCAGACTCACTCGTGTGAGTGCATCGCACCGCCACCGTGACATACCTCTACAAACCGTCGGAAATCCCGGCGTCCCCGCATAGCAATATGCGGGGTTAATTTATGGCGAACGGTATTGAGGCGTGAAACGAGCCGGGTGATGCAGGATAAACTCTCGCATCTCCCGGCTCTTAGTTACACAATTTACAAAGATCAGTAAAGCACTGTATAGCCGATCGCCATATAGATAGGCTGATGGATGTCAAAAAAGAGGTATACTATGAATAAATTCATCGTATGAAAAAGTTATCAAAAAAGCAGCGATCACTGCAGACTCAGGCGAAACGCCTGTTGCTATTTGTCTGGGGTGTCGTAGCAGTATGCTCACTGGTGTGGTATATAGCTGTGCAAGTACTGACTACTGAGTATCCGCAACGATTAGTAACTATTTATGATCGCGGCATAAAGCGTACTATTTTAACACCTGCCGATACCGTAAAGGAGGCCTTGCGAATGGCCAGTATTACTGTTGAGTCGCAGGATATTATCGAGCCATCAATCGACATAAAACTAACGAGCTCGGACGCCGATATTATCATCTATCGTTCGCAGCTGGTTACTGTAGTCGACGGGGGCGCCCGACATACAATCATGACAGCACGGCAGTCACCGCATGAAATATTGAAAGAAGCGAACATAAGCGCACTCAATAGCAAGGACACGACCACATTTCAGCGAGCAGACTCAGTGCTCGATGGTGCGCCAACCAATCTCATCGTGTCGCGAGTTATAGAAAAAGAGCCAGAACCCGTTCGAGTTGTTTTTCAGCCGAAGCCAAATGCACTGTCCAGCTCAAAGGGCGCACATGTATATGTAGACGCAAGCGGAGTCGCACACCGGGAAACTTATTACGATCTCCAGATGAATGTTGTGATTCGAAGCTGCGGTGCAAACAATTCGTATACGATTCGCTCCGATGGTGCAAAAGTCGACCAAGATGGCTACATACTTGTCGCCGCAAACCTAGCAGCCTATCCACGGTGTTCGATTGTCGATACGAGCATGGGACCAGGCAAGGTCTACGACACGGGTGGTTTTGTCGTGCGTCATCCGTACGGATTTGACCTCGCTACCGACTGGACAAATTACGACGGCAGGTAGCGAGCACTGTATAATAGAACATAATGAATGAAATTATCTGCCCTCATTGCAAAAAGGCTTTTAAAGTCGACGAAGCTGGCTTTGCTGACATCCTCAAACAAGTACGCGATCACGAGTTTGAAGAAGAGCTACGTGAGCGCGTCCGTATGCTCGAGCAAGATAAAGAAAATGCCATTAAGCTTGCCGAGGCAAACACGAAAAACGTATTGCAGGCAGATATCGCAAAACGGGACGCCGAAATTGCCGACCTAAAAGCTCGAGCAACCGCCAAGATCAAAGAACTAGAAGCCGAAGGAGAACTGTCAGTCACGCGCATCGCAGCCGAAAAAGACGCTCAGCTTGCCGACCTCAAAGCCAAACTGCAAGCTATCGAAACCGAGAAGCAACTTGCGGTCACCGAAGCGGTGAATAAGGTAGAAAAAGAGCGCGACGAACTGGCGGGCGAACTCAAGATGAAAGACAGCGAAAAGCAACTCCTCGAAACATCACTCAAAGAAAAGTACGCCGCCGAACTAAAAACAAAAGACGACATCATCAAGCTCAAAGATGACGAGATTGCGCTTCGAAAAGACATGAAAGCCAAGCTCTCCACCAAGATGGTAGGAGAGACGCTCGAGCAGCACTGCGAAATCGAATTCGACAAGCTCCGCGCCACTGGCTTTCAAAACGCTTACTTTGAAAAAGACAACGATGCCAGCTCGGGCAGCAAGGGCGACTACATTTACCGTGAGACTGATGATACTGGTAACGAAATCATTTCGATCATGTTCGAGATGAAAAACGAAGGCGACGAAACAGCGACTAAAAAGAAGAATGAGGACTTCCTCCGTGAGCTCGACAAAGACCGTACTGAAAAGAAATGCGAGTACGCCGT
>CAMPKW010000033.1 GCA_946887425.1 uncultured Candidatus Saccharibacteria bacterium
CTAGATTCTCCAACCTGCTTAAGGTATTCTTAATATAGTTTAAGGGGAATACTACTATGGCGTGGTTCTGGTTTTTATTGAGTATTATTTTAATTATTATTCTTGCGGCGCGAAAAAACTCATCGGCTTCGGAAGAGGAGTACGGTCGGGGTTATTGGGATGGCTATCGGGCACTAGGTGATAAGGTCCAGGAGCAGCTAGACAACGATCAAGTTGATCGCCAGGCGCTTCAGTCGGCAGTAGATCGTGGCTACGGCAGCCCGCATGTTCCAGTGGTACAGTCTCAGTCTGACGAAGTGATAGCACAGGATGAGCAGGCGTTTGGTGACGGTTCTGCTCTGGCTGGCTATAGTGACATGCAGCCGGTTACGATGTATGCAAGTGACGCAGCGGTTCAGTCGGCTGTCGCTGCTGATGCGAGAGTTATCGACAGTAACAGATCGCTTCAAAATCTTAACACTATACTTTATATGGCAAGTTTCCTTCTCGTGGCGGCTGCCTCTGCTTTTATTGCCACTGCAATGCCAAGCGGCGTTCGTCTCGTGGGTCTCATTATTATTGTCGTGTTATTCTATGGAGCCGGTTGGATTCTTTACAAAACGGTCGCTCGACTTCGACCAGCTGCAACCGCATTCATCGGCACAGGCCTGGCTATTTTGCCATTTATTGGGGTGGCTCTGCATTTGCTCGGTGGCGTTCCTGAAGCGACTGCATGGCTAGCTGTTTCGGTTATCGGGCTGATTGCTTACGTTGCAGCGGCCATTTTATTGCAGAGCCAGGTGATCTCATATGTAACGATGGCATTCGTACTTTCCTTGGTAAGTTCAACTGTCGCTTCTGCCAGCCTGCCGATGATTTGGTACTTCATCGCTCTTATTGGCGTGTCGTTGATTGCAAACAGCATCAGCGTCCTGCGGCCGACGCTACTGCCAGAGGTATTTCGCCGTCCGATTGAATCAACTGGCCAGCTCGTGACACCCCTTGCTTTGGTGGCAAGCTTGCTAGTAGGCCGTTTGTCGCTTGATGAGTATGAGATTATTTTTGGCGTCGCTACGGCTCACTACCTTGTTGTCTGGCTGCAGCAAAAGACGATCTTATATGAATCTGTCGCTCGAGGCCTGGCCTCTCTGACACTACTTATTCTCGCGTGGGATGTGTCGGCTGGAAACCTCTTGCATTTTGGTGTGTGGTGGCTGGTGATCATGGTGCTCAATGCAGTCTATAGTTTGATGCGCGTACGTCTGGATGATGCGAGTAGTCGCACAACTGAAAATAGCTGGCTTGCAACTGCCGCCACGCTCATTTTATTTGGTATTGTGTACTGGTTGACGAGTGAGCATGCGGCTTTATGGACAACGATTAGCCTTGTCGTGGTCGGGATGATTAGCACGGCAAGCCTGCTGCGTCTACGTGACACCTCATGGGGATATGTGGGCCTGATAATGTCTGCAATTTTGCCATTTGTGATTGGTCGGTGGCTTATTGAGCCGGCGTTGTCGTGGTCAGTGTTAGTTGGGTGTTTTGTACTTATGGGAGCAGCGGCATTGGCACTCTACCGATACATGACCGAGAGTCGATCGGTGGCCGTAGTGGCATTGTTCATGATGGCGACGCTGACATATATCGGCTTAACTATATTGTCGGGCATATTTTCTGGTGATGCAATTGTAGCAGGATGGGCATTGGCACTTGCATCGCTCACCCTGATCGGCCTTTCATACAGCGGTCGCTATGTTTGGGCGGAGGTAAGCGCTGCAATCCTTTCCATTGGTGTGGTGGGGTTGTGGATTGGTGAGAGTTCGATTGAAAGACAGTGGCTCCTGACGGCAGTCATAGTAGTGTCAACCGGGTTGCTCGTCGCAGGGAGCTTCGCACATCATCTTCGAGGCGAAGTGGACCGCCGGAACTACCTTGTGATTATTGGGATGAGTGTCGTGGCAGGACTTGTCTTTAATTTCCAGAATGTGGGCGGTGTCGTCGCCCATACGAGTCTGCTGCTTCTCGTGGCCGCGGCACTTTTATCGTATGGGCTGCGCATGGCAACTCGCCAAAAGTCGCCAAGTCTTCAGACGATGTTCACGTTTGGGTATCTAGGCTACGCGCTTCTGGCTTGGGTCATTAGCCTATCACTTACGAGTGGTTGGCAGGTGCTTGTATATGCCGTGGCGGCATTACTGCTATGGCTCGGGTCATACGTTGAGAAAATGCCTCTGCTAGTGCTGCCTGGTAATGCTGCGCTTATCGTCGCAACAATAGTAGGCTGGCGCTGGCTTGAGTTTGACGGCGAGTGGGCGGTATTTGGAGTTGCATGGATCGCAGCTGCGGTATTCTATGGCGCCTACTGGCTTATGGTTGAGCGTCGTGATATTTGGCGTCAATGGGCTTGCATCGGGTCATTCTGGACAGTGCTCGGTGTAGCGATTTTGATGCAATTCTTTAGTTTTGATGACGTACAAAGCATTGCCGCTGCTGCAACATTGGTCGTCGGGGCCGGTACGCTAGGTATCCATGGGTACTTATTTGAACGCCGCGGTCTTGTTGAGGCGAGCGCCTACATCGCCACATTTGGCCTGCAGCGTCTTGTTGGCTTGGCAATTCCAGAAGTTGATATGGTCTTCTATGCTCATTGGTGGGCATTGACGCTCGGACTTGTCGCATGGTGGCGCGGTGTCGGGCACCGAGTCGTCCGCTTAACGGTCGCCATGTCGCTCATCACCGCCAGCACGGGACTACTCGCTCTTACGGGTGACAGCTTGTATCAGCTACTCTTCTTGGCGGAACATCTTGCGCTGCTTGTTGTGGGTGCCCTCCTCCAGAAGCGATGGGCAGTTTGGTGGGGGATTATCGCTGCCGTACTTGCAATTTTGTATTTCCTACGAGAGTATACCTTCTTGTGGCTTGGCTTCTTGGGATTGTTCCTGATTGGTATTGTTATTTGGCGATTGATGCGTAAGGCTTAGTCATAGAGTAAGACTACAAGGGGTGATTGGATTTTAAGAATGCATCGGCCCGTCAAAAAGATACCTTTGCCCCAGTAGATTCTATACGGCAATTTTATGAGGACTGTACGGAGAATTACTCATAATCAAAAGTACGTTTCGATGCTCTGACTTTTCAAACTTCTGTCGTTCGGGTCTAATATTTTTATTATGCTTATCAACAATGAACATGCCTTCGTGGCTTATTGACCGTTTGCATTCAGCATAAATAGCTTCGGCAAGAGCTGATTCGTAATTACATATTCGAGCTGCGACGAGAAACTCCAGCTTATTATCTAGAGTAATCAAATCAAACTTTTCACGTATGACATCCTCTGCTTTCTCAATCATCTTGAGGTATGTGGATCGATGCGTTACTGGCAACGGGTCAACGTAAAAGTTAGTTTCAGCAATGATGCAGTGTGTGTACAGATACAGGAGAAGCTGAACCTCTTCAGTAATATTCGTGTCATATGTGAGTCCAATGGTATAGATTTGCTCAATGTCAAATGATGGGCGCGTATCATTTAGCACGATATCTGTGAGATAGCAGAAGTTTATGGCAAATGTCGAAAGATATTTGACGGCCTCTTTGTCATTGATAATAGTGTCTTTTAGCGTATTAATCTTCTCTTTGGGATATAAAGCGAATAAATCGTTTCTAATGTCGATGTTGTATATGTATTTAAGATGTCTAACTCGAAATATTGCCAATTCAAGACCATAAAGATCAGGGTATTTTTCAAAAAATGGCAGGCGTAATTCATGTGCATTTCGGCGGCCACTCTGCTCTTTATTGAGCAGTTTTCCAATTGTACTGATCTGTTCCGAACTAGTCTCGGCTTTTAGTAGGTAGGACTGAGTGCGACGTAATATGTCGTATGCCCGAGGGTCGCCATTCCATGCGGAAAGTCGCGAGGCAAAGTGAAATTGCTTCGAAGTCTCAAGCTTCTCAAGATGCTCATAGTAATACTCGCGAATGTCATCTATAAATGATAAGCTCATTACTATAGTATACAGAATAACCGGCCGTTACATAGATGGGTCGCTATTGAATATAATATATTATTATGTTATAATAAAAATAATAAACAGTTAATTGTCCGTAAATGACCAGCAAGAAGGTGGAAAAAATATTGTATGAAAACTATTGATATTTTGCGATCAGCGCTCGGTGAATATGGGTATACATTTACGACATATCGCTTGGGGCGGGATCAAAAATCATTCACAAAGGTGCACAATCCCGAGGCGGGTGCTGCCTTAACTTTCAGTACTGACAGTCCACTGTATCCATTCTCCACCGCTTCATCTCGTCTGATTTGCAACAACAAGGCTATGGCGTATGAATTCGCTGATTTGCACGGCGTAAATACACCGCAGTCCGTATACGTGTACGCAAAAGATAGTATGGATGCGGCATTAAACCTCTTAGAGACTAGGGGTCGTGTGATCGTCAAGCCTGGAAGTTCTTCATTGTCGAATGGTCTAACCCTCGACGTTACTGATAGTGCCAGTCTTGTCGCTGCTATCACCAAGGCATTTCAATTTTCAGATAGTGTCATTGTTCAGGAACAGATTATTGGCGATGAGATACGGTTTGTTGTCGTGGATGGAGCGACGCGGGCTGCGATTTTGCGTCAGACACCGCGCATTGTTGGAGATGGCGTATCAACCGTCGCCGAGCTAATAGAGTTGGAAAATAACGAACGCGAAAAAATTACAGATACTATGGTTGCCTATCCAGCTATCGATGGCGTGAGTGCGGGCGTTAACGCGTCGGCTGTGCCAGAAAATGGCCAGGTACTAGAGCTCGGACGCGGAACGATGATTAAAGACGGAGCGTCAATGTATGATGTATTCGCGCACGTTGATCGGTCGTATATTGAGCATGTGGATCGATTGGCTTCAGCTCTCGGTAAAGGTTTTGTTGTTGTGGATATGATGGTGAAGGATTATAAACAGCCAGCATTACAAGACAATTATGCATTTATTGAGTTTAATTCGACGCCAGCACTGCAATTATTTTATAGCTGTAGAGATGGTCAGCACTTTAAGGTTGCAGAAGATTATCTCGCGCCCATGATTAACAAAGTTATTCGAGGAAATTATCTATGATTACAATTCGCACCAAAGAAGAGATGATGCCGTATAAGATTTCAACGCGCTTGCTTATGAATGAGGCGCTTGAGGCTGGGTATGAACTAACCTATTTTCCAAGTTCACCGTCGACACAGAGCGGTATTACGAGGGGCGTTAAAGATAATAAGGAGCTATTCTTCAAAAGCACGGCAACTGCCCTCGTTCCGGCATATGGGGTGCATGCAGCAGAAAACAAAGCACTGACGTATTCGCTATTAAGTATGAATGGGGTGTCGACCCCTGCAACAGTGGTTCTGGGCAGCGAGGATGAGATCTCGGCTGCTTATGACATGCTAGATCGTCACCAGCGGTTGGTTGTGAAGCCAGTCGATACGAATCATGGCGATGGAATTACCGTCAACGTTACGACGAAAACTGGGCTCGAGGAGGCTGTCGCCTATGCAAAGGAAGCCGGAGGAAAAGAGCCTGATGTGATTATTCAGCAGCAGGTAGACGGTGATGAGTATCGATTTCTAGTGGTTGATGGACGGGTCTTGGCCGTCGCCAGCAGGCGTCCGCCGTTTGTCATCGGAGATGGTGTACTAACCGTACAGCAGCTTCTTGTTGAAAAGAATAAAGATCCGCGACGAAGTAGCGGTCACGCAAGCGAGTTGACGTTTATTAGTATCGAGGATGTGCTGCGCCTGAAGGGTCAGCAGTTTTTGGAGCAAATTCCCAAACAGAACGAAGTTGTGCAGGTATTAGACACCTCGAACTTAAGCAAGGGTGGTGAAGCAATTGATGTGACAGATATCGCATCGTCTCGACTAAAAAAGCTTGCCGAAGACGCCGCACGGCACTGTTTCTTGGGTATTGCGGGTGTGGATATTATCACATCCGATATTACCGCGAACACTCGCAAAAACAGTTACGTTATTGAGGTGAATCTTACTCCTGGGATACGTATGCATCAATTCCCGGGTGAAGGAACGCCTCGTAATGTGGCAAAAGAAATTTTCAAGGCTATTGAAAAAACTGCCCGCCCGATTGGCAAAGCACTTGTTCATATCGGCAGGTCGGAAGAAGTCATACTGCCGGAGTTGTTAAATCGTGAAATTCCTGCAAGAATCGATACTGGCGCAACCGTCACATCACTGTGGGCCTCAAAGATTACAGAAACGGCAGAAGGCTTGTCATTTGTTCTGTTTGATGAAAAGAGCCCATATTACACCGGGGAGGTGGTGAATGTAACCGACTACGGTAAGCGGGTTGTATCAAGTTCGATGGGACAGATAGAAGTGCGATACAAAATTAAAACGCCAATAACACTACACGGGCGCACGGTGCGTGCTACAGTGACGCTTGCTGATCGATCGACCCAGATATATCCTATTCTCGTCGGCAGAAACGTATTGAAAAATAAGTTTATTGTTGACGTTGCACGGGGTACAATACCGACTGATCTTGAGCGCATAAAGCGACGCGAATTAAATGACGCACTAGGGGGTGAGAACTAATATATGAGAATTGCAATTTTATCGAATGGTACAGGAAACTACTCCACAAAGCGCCTTAAAGAGGTGGCTATTGCTCGTGGCCATGAAGTTAAGGTGATCAAGTACCGTGATTGTTATGCATCAATTGAGCAAAATAATCCTACTGTAAGCTACAAAGGCGTTGACTTGGGGCAATTTGACGCGATTATTCCGCGAATCGCAGCCAATATGACACGTTATGGTACGGCGATTGTGCGTCAATTAGAAATGCAGGGGCTGTATAGTGTTTCGAGTTCGATTGCTATAAATCGCTCACGTGATAAGTTGAGGAGTATGCAGCTGCTGGCGAAAGCAGGGGTTGGTATTCCTAACACAGTCGTTTCTCGCAACTCTGCGGATATCGACAATCTTATAGATAAGCTGGGTGGAACGCCGGTTATCATTAAGCTTGCTCGTGGTACGCATGGTAATGGCGTGGTCCTGGCAGAAAGCAAGAAGGCGGCCAAATCGGTACTTCAAGCCTTCTACCTGACAAACGAAGACGGTACGAATATCTTAATTCAGGAATTCGTCAAAGAATCTGCCGGTACTGACATCCGTGCATTTGTTGTCGGGAGTCGTGTTGTTGCAAGTATGAAGCGTCAGAGTCTTGATGATGATTTCCGTTCCAACCTCCACAAGGGTGGCGAGGGAGCAATCATTAAGTTGACCGAAGAAGAACGTAAGATGGCGGTGAAAGCCGCACGGGCTATGGGACTCAACGTCGCCGGTGTCGACATGATGCGCAGCGAACGAGGACCACTTATCCTAGAGGTAAATGCAAGTCCTGGTTTTGGGATCGAAAAGGTAACTGGTCGCGACGTCGCAACGCCAATCATTGAGTACGTTGAGCTAAACGCGAAGCGTCGCAACAAAAAAGACAAAGTTGGCGCTTAGCGACTTTTGCATAGCTAAACTGCTATAATGATCCATATGACAATGTGGGTAGTATTATGAGCAACCGAAGGGACAAAACGTCCAATTGGTTGATTGCCTGCCTGCTGCTTGTGGTTGGTGTGGCGGCTTTTTTGCTGATCGAACCTCAACTTCGACCGAGAGTTTCGGTGGCGGTTGGCGATGGTGTATTTAAAGCACGCGTCGCTCAGACACAAAAGCAGCGCGACGAGGGCCTGTCAGGCGTTAAATATCTAGAATCCAACGAGGCGATGCTCTTTTTATTTGATAGTAGCGACAAATGGTCGATGTGGATGAAAGATATGGAAATGCCTCTCGATATCCTGTGGCTCGATCAATCACAAAAAGTTATTTATATCGTAAAAGGTGCGTCGCCAGACGATTTTCCGAAGTCATATATTCCAAATGACCCCGCTCTCTATGTACTTGAGTTGCCACAAGGAACGGTAGATTCGAAAAACATACGAATTGGCAGCAAGGCGACATTTAATCTCGACGAAGCAAGGAGGATGAAGTAGTGAATGTAGCGGTGATATTTGTCATTATTGTTGTGGCGCTTTTTGTTATTGCATTTGCGACCAAGCGACGCTTTGGCGTGCTTGGGTTGGCGCTGGCTGCAGGCGCGATGCTTAGTAGTTTATGGACAAAAGAACTGACGCCACTCGTGGAGCAGTCTGGGGTCGTGAGCATTACGCTGCCGCCGCTTGCTAGCTTGGTGGCTGCTGCGTTGGTACTTTTGCCCGCGGTGCTCCTTTTCTTTAGCGGTCCGGTATATAAAGACAAAGGATCTCGCGTTATTGGATCGTTGGCGTTTTCCGTATTGGCGCTTGCACTGCTTCTCGAGCCGCTTGGTAGCGCCCTGGTGTTGCAAGATATAGGTAAGCAGATTTATGATTTCTTTGTGGAAAATAAGGTGTATATTGTGACCGCCGGACTAGTGTTTGCATTGTTCGACATCTTGGCGACAAAAACGCCGCGTCATCACAAAGAATCACTCAAACATTGACAAGCCACCCTTTAAAATGGTATCTTTGTAGAGTTAAGGAGCCGTAGCTCAGCTGGTTAGAGCACCTGCCTTTTAAGCAGGGTGTCCTGAGTTCAAGTCTCAGCGGCTTCACCAAGAAAAGTCACTCATCGAAAGATGGGTGTTTTTTC
>CAMPKW010000034.1 GCA_946887425.1 uncultured Candidatus Saccharibacteria bacterium
CCGGTATATTTGGACATGCAGTAGCGAGGCTTCTCCCCTACTTCGTACGCATTCGGAACATATCCGCCATCGTTTTGACCGCCGTTTCCCTCGAGATAAACCATCAACCCGTATGTCTGATAATTGTTCGTTGCTTGGCTAGTGTAGTGGTAAAAATAATTGCCTTGAGTTGCATCAGATAGCGACGTAGGGTCAATTGAAGTGTATTTTGCAAGTGAATCCGCTAGTGTTTTATTGCGGTCACAGTGACCCCAGCTCTCTGTTTGCGAGCCGCAAGTCGTCTCACGACCATGGCCATCAAGGATCGGTGGGTACATGCCGTTATCTGTATAGTAAAGGGCGATCGCCTTTTCTATGCTTTTCACCTTGGCGATGCGACCAGCGTCTCGAGCTCGCGCCTGTGATCCGTTAAAAGCGACGATAGTAATAGCAGCTAGGATACCGATAATAACGATAACTATGAGCAGTTCAACGATCGTAAAGCCGGATTGTTTTTGTTTTGGTCGCATAGTTAGCATAAGTATAATCTATCGATTCATATTCGTAAATATGCCACAGAATAAAAGAGTACGCGTTCACATGAGTGCAATATCCAACCAGGCATATTTAGCTACTTTTAAATCGTGACTTCCAATCTACTTTCATCCGAAGTGCCACTGCATATGCGAAATCCCGTTCGAGAGCTTTAATACGAAGTTCTTCACTGGCAAAGTTGAGTCGATTGAGCTGGGCTTGTTTGATATACATACGGTAGCCTTCAATATCCGGCCATGTTCGACGGAGTCGTTTTGTTCCTATCCAGCGCATCCCATCAATTTTAACGTAGATAAACGTTAAAAAGATACCAAGAAAAATGTAGAGCGGCGTAAATATGAACGTAAAGCCAATAAGAGATATGGTCACCATGAGCATAAATTCGCCGAATGTGATTAAGGATTGGAATAGGAGTGAGGCAATGCCGAGAATGATGAGCGAGCTGTAGAAGAAAAAGACATTTCTTGTCATCCTGAGGGAGCCAAAAAAGACGCGTTGATAGAACCGTTCTCGTATGAGGTCTTTACTTACAAGCCCTAAGCTCACCTGCTGCTTAAATAACTGCATATCAAGAATGTTCAGATCCTGTAGAATCGAAGTGTAGGTGCCGCGACTAATGCATTGCAGTATAAATCGCTCATGAGACTTAAGCTGTAAATTCTGTGTGTTAAGCGCAGTGATCGAAATAGCACCCATCTTGTCGATCGTAACAATGTCTTTATACTCAAGGTCAAAGACAGTTGCGACAACTTCATGAGCGCCGAGTGATGCGTCGTAAAGATAGCCTATCTCGGCTGGGGTTAAGTTTCTTGGTGATTGATACACGGCAATTATTGTGCGTGAACGTGACAGGCCCTTCATTCGTAGGCGAGAAATAATCCGTACGACGATCGGAAAAATAATAAGCAGCGGTAACGCGATGATGGCGTAAAGTATGTAAATTGATCCATCGTCGGTGCTATAAGTCATATCAGAGTATTATACTACTTCAGACTAATAATGAACTCGTCGATTGCCGCTTGAGCTTCAGGGAGAGTCGTATAGTACATCGTTGTCGTACTAGGTGAACCGTCGATCATGGCGGATAACTTGCGAGTACTGTCGTCACGAAATAGTGTCAAGACTGGTTTGCCCCACTCTTCGGCCTTGGCGATCTCATAACCGACGCCGAGACTTGGGTTTGAAACCTCAGCGATGATGGCATCTGATTCTTTTATCCATGCAATATCTGTCGCCCAGATCTCACCACTGGGCTTATTCATACCATCTGGCGTGAGTGTTCCGTCTGCGAGTATCTCGGTTAGCAACGTACTTTTCGTTTTGATATAGCTAGCCAATTCGGCGTAGGTTGCAGCGTCATCACGACCGCCGCGGATTGAACATGCAAAATAAATCTTCATTCGTTAATAATACCAAATAATAACGTTCAAACATCGATCGATATTTTTCCGACTATGGCTACTCTTTCCGTATACCGACGAAATAAGCCACAGGGCGCTATATCATTCTTTTATATGTCCGGGTCTACTGTATAGTGCGAGCCTGGTCTGGTGTCCATGCTGGGGTTGCAGTGTAACGGATTACTAGTTTGTCTATGACGTCAAAATAGTAAGGTTCGCCCGGTTTAATGAGCAGGCGATCGCCCGCGGATAATGTGACCGTCGAACCATCTTTAATAGTCATTCCGCCCGTTCCTTCCTCGACGGAAGCGAGCGCAGTCGATACATCATTGACGGCGTAGCCTGTCATTGGATACCGACCCGATAATACAATGACAGCGTCATTGAGTGTCGCGTCCCCTTTGAAGTTAAACTCCTTCACTGTAACTGTGCCGTCATTAGACACGTGAGTAGTAGACTCTTGAGACTTAAGATGTTGCACCGTTAATATCCCACTTTTTTATATCCCTCATAGCAAAATTGCGCTCATCATTCTTTTCGATATCAAGCGCGCGAAGTAGCCACTGTTCCTCTGGGTGGTATTCCGTTGCGCCATACCAAAGCTCAATGGGCCTGATTGCACGCTCGGCGGTCTCGCCTTTCCAGTTTGTGTATACAATTCGTACGATTTGTTCCATATGTGATTATTGTAACAAATATATCAAGATTCTATGCAGTGTAATAATGCGCCCATGGCGTCTGTGCTCTACTGTTATTTCTTAGGCTTGAGGTGCTGGTACTAACGGGCGTTTGCCCTCCGATTGCCGTGCGGCTAACTCGGATTGAAGTTGTGTTATTCTTTCTTCCTGTTTCGCAACCTTTTTTTCAAGGTCTTTTTGTTTTGTGACGTCTCGAGAGATAATAAGTAGCCACTGTATACCGTCAAAATCATCATATAGTGGAGCAATGGACACTTCCCAATATTTCATTGTGCCTTTAAATGTTGGGCAATAACCTTCGAATTTAGATAGTTTACCCTCAAGAGCTTGCTCTAGTGCGTGAGTGGCTTTTGCGTGCATACTTCCCTGCCAAAACGCCAGCCAGTCTTTGCCGATCACGTCTTTCGGCGAATCGATTTCCATGATTTTCAACCCATTAGGATTAAACGACATCAACATGCCATCAGTACTGACGACCTTCACGCAGTCTTCAGAAGAGCCATAGAAGCAGCTGATAATCCTATCGGTTGGTAAGTCGATCATATTCATAGAAGTATAGCACTCGACTGGCATATAACAATGCAACAGGAGGTGTATCGCTTTTCGTCCTTTTGGACTCATCAGCATGAATGTACATTCACGGAAGCGAATATGACAAGCGGACATGGGTTTAGAAAAAGCACGTTATACAACCGTGCTAATCTGACTAAGCCCATGCTCACGTGTCATATTCACTCACGATCGTTACGATTCGAGCAGTGCGTCGACGGCAAAGTGCAGGAGCGGATCGATCATGCCAAACAGCAACTGTCCAATGACGACAACGACGATCAGGACTCCCAGGACCCTAAATGCATATCGCGCTTTCAAAAACACGAACAGCAGTATTGGGATGATGAGGCACGGCACAGTGGCAATCCCAAGTAAGATGTTGATTTTAGTTTGAAACGCGATCTCCTGGGTTGGCGCAAAGAGCGCAAAGCCCACTACGCCAGCAACCGCCGCAAAAAGCGCCGTGAAGCTCCATGCAATCATGGCCCAGTAATTGCCATGCTTATAGCCGAATGGGCTGCAGACACGCTGCATGTACTCATCCGACTGACGCTCGGCCTCTGCCGTGATACGGTCGATTTCCTTCCGCTGTTCGGGCGAAAGGCCATTAAGCCAGTTGTTAGTATTGGTTTTCATTGTACTTTTCCTAACGGTTTATTGAACAGGGCTATCGTGCTACGGATATAGCGCGGTAGCCATGCTCAACACCTGTCTGCCTGTCAAAGTACCTCGGAGCAATTAAGACTCAACGAAGTACATATACTATAGCACTAAGATACTATTATGTCAATATATGCAGTTATGTCTATAGCTATCCTACCTGCCCGGTGAGTACTTATGGTAAATGAGTTAGTTTGTAAGTCTGTCATTTATGAAGAAATTATAGTCGCTCTTGCAGCGGGCTTTATTTTTCTTCACCTCACTATTAAGGAAAGTAGGATCTGACCACTCCGCTAAGCGAAAATCATCTTTGTCTGTGTACGTAACGGTCAATAGTGCGGGCTGGTAACTCCAAGATACCTGCTTGATCGTGCATTCTTGAAGTGCATCTATTATCGACATCTGGTTATTGCTTTGCCTATTTGTCATACCAATAGTGACGGCAAGTGCAACCAAACTAATACATACCGTGATCCAAAATACGATGAGATAACGACGTAATACAACAGAGTGACGTCGAAGCCATAAATGAAGAATATGGCTAAAGGCTATGAAAGCTATAAGACAAAACAAGTAGCACAAAGCAGCGACAAGCCCTAGCCCCCCGTCAACACCAGACCATATTGAGGTGAAGAATGCTAAGTAGGTTATCGACAGCGCAAAAAGCGCAGCGAGCGCATATATAGACCAAAGATACACTTTCCAAGTCAGAAACTTATGCATCTTTTAATCATACCAAACAAATTGCATCTACATGGATGATTCATGGCTACTGATACGCTTTTACACCCAGGATGTGAACATATGTTGCTTATTGAGTCGTTTAGGTGGGTATGTCAGCCATCAGGGTAACGAATGCTGCATCCCTAGCGTCATAATCAGTCATCTGAAAATAGTCAGACAGAACTAGTCTATCTTTCGACTGTAGGAGATACTGAAGCTTGCTAGCCTCTTGCTGACTGGGTGTTATGCCGAAATACACATTCACTAGCTCCTGCATAGAGACTTCGCCGCCGATTGCCGATAAGAATTTACGCTCAGTTACGTAGGCTTCTGCATTTTCTTCGATATGTGCATCTTCTATATTGCGCGCACCAAGAATGATCTGGGTAATATGTTCTGTGAGCGCCTCTTCGAGGGGCTGTGCAATGTCCGACACTGCACGCTGATCAGGCAATAGCGGCTTGAGGTATTCTCTCAGGTAATCGCCAGTCTTCTGACCAGCTACAGCATGGACAAGCTCATGGAACACCGTTGCCTTGTAAGATACACTGCCATCCAAAGCTTTAAGAGAAACGATAATATCCACTGGCGTATCGCCAGTACCGCGTTCGCATTCTGCAAGGGCGTCCTGTGCGGCATATCCGTCACTGACGGCAAATCCAATACCTTCGAGGCTATTCAGCGCTTCGCCTAGATTATCGGGCAGTACGCCGTCCCGTACGAGAGTATAGATGCGTGCTTTAAATTCATCAACACAAGTATTAAACTCAGGCCGTAATTCCCGTGTCAATGCTGCAAGTGCATAGTTATTCGCCTGAAGGACATTTTCAAAGAGTGGGTCGCTCACAACGTATTCACCGCCTTGTTTATGAGTCAATGTTGATGCTATTCCTTCGCTTGCCACTTTGGCCAATGAACTTCGTAACCAGGGGCTTATCTGCAAGGATCGCGAGAGCCCGTCTTCTAGAAGGTCGCCTATATCCTCCAGCTCTTCACGCAGTTCAGCTAAGCTTATTTCAGAAGACATACCCTGAAGCTGCGCCTCGATATACTCTCGTCCAAAACCATTCGTTTTGTGATTATCGGGTGTAGCAAACCCTGTTTCAACTGACATAGTATCAATTATATTACCATATTCGCAATAGAAAGTCAATATCCTTATGCTTTACATTTGCATCAGTAAGAGTCTCGGAATTTTCGATATCATCGACTCAGCTCAGGGCTTCTACTAGTAATTCGGGGAACTCATTAGTCTGCATATACTTAAACGTGAAGTGACCGTAATCATGAAAGGTGATAATTTTTAAATTATCAACTTCCCTCTTCAGTTTCTTAACACTAGTCTGCATGGCAGTTTTATCATTATCGGAATGGAAGACAGTGACGCCATTAGTTCGATTGACTAAATTTCTATCGATGACAAAATTAAAAAAATGATGAGGATCGACTTGCTCGACGTCAATCCATGGCGCGACTAAAACTACTCTACCAACCCTAAGGTTAGGTCGCTCGCTCAGATACCGCACCCAAAATCCTGCGCCACAGCTATGGCCCACAAGGATAGTATCATCATTTATCTCAAACCTTTCAACTTCTTTCACCCACCGCTCCCATAGTGGCTCGTAGGCTAACGGCACCTCGGGCGTAGAAGCGATAATATCATGAGTGAGCAACTGCTTTTGTAGCCATGGCAACCAATGTGCATTACTGGCACTAGCGGCGAGCGGGTCGTAATATTCATCGCGCCCGGGACGGCCATGCAGAATAATAGCGTTAGACATATCTCTAGCTTATCAAACAAAAAAGATCTCCGTAGAGATCGCCAATTAAATGGCTTGCACTTGTCAGCCTGCGCGAATGAAATAAGAGTATTATAAGTAATGCTTTTCCCAAAAAGCAGAATAATATTTAGATATAAGTGGTGCTACTGTACTTACATCCGCAAACTGAAAATCGGTAATCTCGCCTTCTTGGACACTTAGTGCCGTCTCTTCGGATATTACTTCACCGGCTTCATACACCAAGAAGAGAAGCTCTTCGTCCCGCTTGTAAATGGTATCTTTGAGCTGCAGGCCGTCCTTGGCTATGGTGAGATTAAGCTCCTCTTGCACTTCTCGAACTGCAGCCTCCTCTGGACTTTCCCCGCCGTCGACGCCTCCACCCGGTAGCTGCCATGAGTTTTTATAACTCGGTTTTGCTAGTAGGATATTCCCTTTGTCGGACTTGATGACCACCTTCACGACAATCATTTTCTGAGGCTGTTGCGCTCGCCAGATTCTATTTTCTTCTTCGGTGTACTGCCTTGTCATGAGAACAGTATAGCAAAAAGACCTCCAAGTGAAATCTTTTTAAGTATACGCATCATGGCTCACTCTGTTGAAATCTAGAGTTTTTATCGCCCAAAGTTAAATGCGAAATCCAACATGCCAATTATGTAGTAGCTTGGCCACGTAATAAGAGCTGCTACCGCCAGGACTACGATCAAACGCATTAATTTACTCCGCACTAGATACTTGCCGCCCCAGTAGCTTAAGCCACTAGATAAAAGAAATACGGGCACTAAGCTGATCATATATCTATATTCGCGCATGTCAGCTATGCCAAATATTGGACTATTTTGCTGAAGGAAAGTATCAAGTGTAGAGCTTCCATCGAAGAAGTTATAGATGATCATATACAGCAGTGCGGTAGGGACGCTTAGTAGTATCAATAGAACAGGAGGTACAAATGGTTTGTTGCTATCTGTAGTTAAGCTTTTCATCATGGCTATTTTACCTGAAGTGACTGGTAGACTAATTCGGCCACCTTCTTGTGCTCGTCTGCATCTATATGGATACCGTCTGTACCAGGAAGTACACCATTAAGTGCCACAAACCCTATATTAAGTTGGGTGGCAAGATGCTCGTATATGACGGCAAGCCTCTTTGACTTTTCAGTCGCACCGAGATACTTGTCTCCTGCTTGGCAATACTCTGTTTCTTCATTTATCATTGGTGGCGAGATTAACGTGACTTTGGGCGATTCGTCGCGGAACTGTGAGCGCCTATTGATAATGACGCGCAACAGTCGCTCCATGCTTAAGCCAATCTCCTCTGGCGATTGAGCCATTTCGTGCTTCATTTCATTAGTACCGAGTAGTACAAGCACGTGATCGAGTGGATCTTGGCTGTCAAGGCATGGCTCAATGTAATCAAGTGCCCTGCGACCTTCTTTGCCAGGCCGAGGATCTCCATGTTCGATGCCGCGTGAATTGAGATTTTCTTCAATAACTTCATACTCATCACCCAGCAGCTGCTGAAGCTTCCCTGGCCAACGTACATTGGCGGCAAATCGTTGATGTTTCGATCCGGGCACATAACCCCAAGATAAAG
>CAMPKW010000035.1 GCA_946887425.1 uncultured Candidatus Saccharibacteria bacterium
ACTGTTCCTGCTCTGAAAAAATTTGAGGAGATCCTGGGATGAACCAAGAGCGCCTATATAAAGTGTTGCTAGGTCCAGTGGTTTCTGAAAAAGCTGCCGCTGCTGGTGATGCTAGCAATCAAGTCGTCTTCAAGGTGCTTGCAAGTGCAAGTAAGCTTGAAATTAAAGCCGCCATTCAGGCGCTGTTCAACGCTAAGGTTGAAAGTGTGCGTGTGTTGAATGTGAAGGGCAAAACCAAGCGTACCCGCTACGGAGTTGGCACAAAAAGCGATTGGAAAAAAGCTTATGTGCGTCTTGAGCAAGGTCAAGAAATCGACTTTGCGGTAGCTGAGTAAGGGGATTGTTGCAATGGCTATTGTAAAAAGTAAACCAACCTCGCCCGGTCGCCGCTTTGTCGTCCGTGTGGTTAATCCTGATTTGCATAAGGGTGAGCCCTACGCGCCGTTGTTGGAAAAGAAGTCTAAAAGTGGTGGCCGCAATAATGCTGGTCGTATCACTACCCGTCATGTCGGTGGTGGTCATAAGCAGCATTATCGTGTGGTAGATTTTCGTCGCAATAAAGACGGCATTCCGGCAGTGGTAGAGCGTATTGAGTACGATCCCAATCGTACGGCCTATATCGCCCTCGTATGCTATGCGGATGGTGAACGTCGCTACATCATTGCGCCAAAAAGTTTGGCTGCCGGTGACAAAATTGAGTCGGGTGATGCAGCTTCTATTAAGGTTGGCAACACTCTGCCAATTCGCAATATCCCGTTGGGTAGTGTTGTTCACTGTGTCGAGCTTAAGCCTGGTAAAGGTGCGCAGATAGCTCGTTCAGCGGGTGCGTCTGCTCAGTTGGTTGCTCGTGAAGGTGCTTATGCCACTTTGCGCTTGCGTAGTGGTGAAATGCGCAAAGTGTTAAGTGAGTGTCGCGCTACATTGGGCGAAGTTTCCAACAGCGAACACAACTTGCGTTCACTGGGCAAGGCGGGTGCTACTCGCTGGCGTGGTGTACGTCCGACTGTGCGCGGTGTTGCGATGAACCCGGTTGATCACCCGCACGGCGGTGGTGAAGGTCGTACCTCTGGTGGTCGTCACCCGGTTTCACCATGGGGTATCCCAACGAAGGGTTACAAAACGCGCAAAAACAAGCGCACCGATAAGATGATTGTTCGTCGTCGCGACAAGAAGTAAGCGTCGACTTAACAGCTGAGTGAGGAAACAACAGTGCCACGTTCACTGAAAAAAGGTCCTTTTATCGATCTTCACCTGATTAAGAAGGTCGAAGCAGCGATCGCAGGTAATGATCGTCGTCCAATTAAAACCTGGTCGCGCCGTTCCATGATTATGCCGGAAATGGTGGGTTTGACTCTGGCTGTTCATAATGGGCGTCAACACGTGCCGGTCCTGGTCAACGAAGAAATGGTTGGTCACAAACTTGGCGAATTTGCAGCTACCCGCACGTATCGTGGTCATGCTGCAGATAAGAAAGCTAAAAAGCGCTAAGCGCTAAAAGTGCCTACGAGGTAATACGATGGAAGTATCAGCAAAACTTAGCGGTGCTCGTCTGTCGGCGCAGAAAGCGCGTTTGGTAGCCGATCAAATTCGCGGTAAAGGCGTTGAAGACGCTCTTGATATTCTGGCCTTCAGTACTAAGAAGGGCGCAGCAATTATTAAGAAAGTGCTCGAATCTGCAATTGCAAACGCAGAGCATAACGAAGGCGCTGATGTTGACGAATTGAAAGTGTCGACAATTTATGTGGGTGAAGGCACCAGTTTGAAGCGCATTAAACCGCGCGCCAAAGGCCGTGCTGACCGCATTGTTAAACGCACTTGTCACATCACCGTTAAAGTAGCCGACTAGTAAGAGAGCAGGCGTTATGGGTCAGAAAGTACATCCGAACGGTATTCGTCTGGGGATCATCAAAAAGCATACTTCTGTTTGGTATGCCGATGGCACCCAGTACGCCGACAAACTGAATATAGACTTGAAAGTACGTTCGTACATTCAGGAAAAACTTGCCAGTGCATCTGTTAGCCGCGTTGATATTGAGCGTCCGGCCAATACTGCAAGAATTACAATTCATACGGCTCGTCCGGGAATTGTGATCGGCAAGAAAGGCGAAGATGTTGATAAATTGCGTGCTGAAATCAGCAGGCAAATGGGCGTGCCCGTACATATCAACATCGAAGAAATTCGCAAGCCTGATCTGGATGCGGCTCTGGTAGCACAAAGCGTTGCTCAGCAGTTGGAGCGTCGCGTGATGTTTCGCCGTGCGATGAAGCGCGCTGTGCAAAATGCTATGCGCCAAGGTGCTGAAGGTATCAAAATCCAGGTGGGTGGTCGCTTGGGTGGTGCCGAGATTGCTCGTAGTGAATGGTATCGTGAAGGCCGTGTGCCGTTGCACACATTGCGTGCAGATATTGATTACGCAACAGCCGAAGCCAGCACTACCTACGGCATCATCGGTGTAAAAGTATGGATTTTCAAAGGTGAAGTTATCGGTGAAGTAGTTGAAACCGAAACTGCATCCAAGAAAAAACCTGCAAAAGCCAAGTAAGGAGTACGCAAAATGTTACAACCAAAGCGTACAAAGTTTCGCAAGCAAATGAAAGGCCGCAACCGCGGCTTGGCCCAGCGTGGCTCCAAAGTGAGTTTTGGTGATTTTGGCTTGAAAGCAACTGGTCGCGGTCGCATTACTGCTCGTCAAATTGAGGCAGCTCGTCGTGCGATGACCCGTCACGTTAAGCGTGGTGGCAAAATCTGGATTCGTGTATTCCCGGATAAACCAATTACTGAAAAGCCCTTGGAAGTTCGTCAAGGTAAAGGTAAGGGTAACGTGGAATACTGGGTGGCACAAATTCGTCCTGGCAAGGTTCTTTATGAAATGGATGGCGTGAGCGAAGAGTTAGCTCGCGAAGCCTTCTCTCTTGCAGCGGCTAAATTGCCTATTTCAACAACATTTGTAAAACGTTCGGTGATGTGATGAAAGCTTCAGAACTCCGCGAAAAGTCCGTCGAAGAACTGAATGGCGCGCTGTTGGCTCAGTTAAAGGAACAGTTCAAGTTGCGTATGCAAGCTGCTACTGGTCAGTTGGGTCAATCTCATTTGCTGGCGAAAACTAGAAAAGATATCGCCCGCATCAAGACAGTGCTTAAACAAAAGGCAGGTAACTAACGATGACTCAGGCTACTAACCAGGCTCGTACATTGACCGGTAAGGTCGTTAGCGACAAGATGGATAAAACCATCACTGTGCTGATTGAGCGTCGTGTGAAGCATGAAGTTTATGGCAAGTACACGACCAAGTCATCAAAGCTGAAAGCTCACGACGAAAACAATGAGTGCAAAATTGGCGACGTTGTTACCGTTGCTGAGTCTCGTCCACTGTCAAAAACCAAGACTTGGACTTTAGTCAATATTGAAGAGCGCGCTACAGAGATCTAAATGATCTCGGCGACTTTATAAGTTTCGGAGACGGACGATGATTCAAACAGAAAGTTACTTAGATGTTGCTGACAACAGCGGTGCTCGCCGTGTCATGTGCATCAAGGTTCTTGGCGGCTCCCACCGTCGCTATGCATCCGTGGGCGATATCATCAAGGTTACCGTAAAGGAAGCAATTCCTCGCGGTAAGGTGAAGAAGGGCCAAGTAATGAAGGCAGTTGTCGTGCGCACCAAAAAAGGTGTTCGTCGACAAGACGGTTCATTAATCAAGTTTGACGATAATGCTGCCGTACTGCTGAACAACCAGGATGCTCCGATTGGTACCCGTATTTTCGGACCGGTAACTCGTGAGTTGCGTGGCGAGAAATTTATGAAAATCATTTCTCTTGCACCTGAAGTACTTTAAGTAACCGGGCCAAGCAGAGAATCGAGGGCAGACAAATGCGTAAAATTAAACGTGATGACGAAGTGATTGTTATCGCCGGTCGCGACAAGGGCAAGCGTGGGAAAGTGTTACGCGTATTGGCTGAAGATCGTTTGATTGTTTCAGGCATTAACATGATCAAAAAGCACCAGAAACCAAACCCTCAATTGGGAGTGGCTGGTGGGATTGTTGAGAAAGAGGCCTCCATTCATGCTTCTAACGTTGCCATTTTTAACCAGGCAACTAAGAAAGCTGATCGCGTCGGCTTCAAGATCCTTGAAAATGGCGACAAAGTTCGTGTTTTCAAATCCAATGGCGAAGCCGTAGGGGCGTAATTAAACATGGCTAGGCTCAGAGATCTATACAGCAAAGAAATCGCCCCCAAACTCAAAGAAGAGTTGGGCTTGGCGAATGTAATGGAAGTGCCTCGCATTACCAAAATCACCTTGAATATGGGTGTGGGTGAAGCGGTAGGTGATAAAAAAGTGCTTGAGAACGCAGTTAATGACTTGATCAAGATTGCTGGTCAAAAAGCTGTCGTAACCAATGCGCGTAAATCAATCGCAGGCTTCAAGATTCGTGATGGTTGGCCGATCGGTTGTAAAGTAACTCTCCGTCAAGAGCGGATGTATGAGTTTCTGGACCGCCTGATTTCTGTTGCCATTCCTCGCATTCGTGACTTCCGCGGGATCAGTCCAAAGCAGTTTGATGGTCGCGGTAACTTTTCTATGGGCGTTACCGAGCAAATTATCTTCCCGGAAATCGACTACGACAAGGTTGATAAGCTCCGTGGTTTGGATATTTGTATCACTACCACTGCGCGGACAGACGAAGAAGGTCGTGCGCTGCTGAAAGCGTTCAACTTCCCGTTCAAAGGCTAAGGGTTAAGTCATGGCTAAGAAATCTATGATTGCGCGTGAAGTCAAGCGTGCACAGATCGAGAAAAAATATGCGGCTAAGCGCGCAGAACTGAAGGCGGCGATCGTTAACCCGTCGTCGACTGAAGAGCAAGTGTGGGAAGCGCAAATTAAACTGCAAAAAATGCCTCGTGATGCTAGCAAATCTCGTCAGCGCAATCGTTGTCGTGTAACTGGTCGTCCTCATGGTGTTTATCGCAAATTCGGCTTGTGCCGTCACAAATTGCGTGAAGCAGCCATGCGCGGTGATGTCCCCGGCTTGGTTAAAGCCAGCTGGTAAGCCTCGGCTTAATATTAGGAGCAGAATCTGATGAGCATGCAAGATCCGTTGGCAGATATGCTGACCCGCATTCGCAATGCGCAACAAGTGGGTAAAGCAGCTGTAACCATGCCATCTTCCAAGTTGAAGATCAGCGTGGCAAAAGTACTCTCTGATGAGGGTTACATTAATGGTTTTTCTATTAGCGAAGGTGCTAAACAAGAACTGACCATTGACTTGAAATATTTTGAAGGTAAGCCAGTAATTGCTGAGCTTGACCGCGTAAGCCGTCCTGGCTTGCGTAACTATGCCGGTAAAACTGCAATTCCTACCGTTCGCGGTGGTTTGGGAATCGCAATTGTTTCTACCAGTAAAGGTGTAATGACTGATCGTGCTGCTCGTGCCGCTGGCGTGGGTGGCGAAGTCCTCTGCACAGTATTCTAATTGGGAAATCGTCATGTCACGAGTTGCAAAAAGTCCGGTTGAAGTACCCGCCGCAGTGACTGTAAGCCTTAAGGGCCAAAGTCTCTCTATTAAAGGTGGCAAAGGTACGTTGGCGCTCGAAGTTCACCCGAATGTTGAAGTTAAACAGGACAATAACGTCCTGACCTTCGCCCCTCGGGATGGTGCCAAGCAGTCAGATGCATTAGCAGGAACAACCCGCGCATTGGTCAGCAATATGGTGATCGGTGTCAGTCAAGGGTTTGAGAAAAAACTGACGCTTGTTGGTGTTGGTTATCGTGCTAAAGCAGAAGGTAACACTGTAAACCTGTCTTTGGGTTATTCAAATCCCGTTAATTACTCTCTGCCTGCAGGTGTAACGGTAGAAACCCCGAGCCAGACTGAAATTGTACTTAAAAGCGCTGACAAGCAATTGCTGGGTCAAGTTGCTGCTGAAATCCGTTCTATTCGTGCACCAGAGCCTTATAAGGGTAAAGGTGTTCGTTATTCGGATGAGCAAGTACTGCGTAAAGAAGCCAAGAAAAAGTAGGGCCTAGGTTATGAGCGATAAGAAGTTATCTCGTCTTCGCCGTGCGCGCCGTGCCCGTGCAAAGATTCGTGAATTGAATATCACCCGTCTGGCGATTCACCGTACACCGCGTCATATCTACGCGCAAGTTATTGCAGAAGATGGCGCAAAAGTGTTAGTAAGCGCTTCGACGCTTGATACAAGTTTACGTAGCGGCAAAACCGGCAACGTTGATGCTGCGAAAGCCGTTGGCGCTCTGATTGCTGAGCGCGCCAAAGCTGCCGGTATTACCCAGGTTGCATTTGATCGTAGTGGTTTCAAATACCATGGTCGTGTCAAAGCTCTGGCTGATGCTGCGCGTGAAGGTGGACTGGAATTCTAAAGGTTAAGATATGGCTTACTCCAAGAAAGAAGAAGACAACAACGAAGGCTTGCAAGAAAAGCTGGTACAAGTTAATCGTGTTGCCAAAACTGTTAAAGGTGGTCGTATCTTTGCTTTTACTGCGCTGACTGTCGTTGGTGATGGTAATGGTAAGGTCGGCTTTGGTCGCGGTAAAGCGCGTGAAGTACCTGTGGCTATCCAGAAAGCGATGGAAGCAGCACGCCGGAATATGATCAGTGTTGAACTGAACGGAGATACCTTGCAATACCCAACCAAGGGGCGTCATGGTGCTTCAAAAGTTTATATGCAACCTGCTTCGCAGGGTACCGGTGTCATTGCCGGTGGTGCGATGCGTGCAGTTTTAGAAATTGCGGGCGTTCAGAACGTATTGGCGAAATGTTATGGTTCAACCAATCCGGTGAACGTTGTTCGTGCAACCTTTGACGCGTTAAAGACAATGGCTTCTCCCGATGCCGTTGCAGCAAAACGTGGTAAAAGTGTTGAAGAGATTCTGAACTAGTCGATAGTTATCGATTACTTGATAGCGGAATATCATCATGGCTAAGAAAATGATTAAGGTTACTCAGATAAAGAGCACGGCTCACCGTCTGAAGAACCATCAGGCTTGCGTAAAAGGCTTGGGCCTGCGCCGTATCGGCCACTCTGTTGAGGTTGAAGATACCCCCTCAGTGCGTGGCATGATTAATTTGGTAAATTATCTGGTTAAGGTAGAGGGAGAGTAAGATGCGTCTTAATACGCTAAGCCCCGCCCCCGGCAGAATTCGCGAGAAAAAGCGTGTTGGTCGTGGTATCGGTAGTGGCCTGGGTAAAACCGCAGGTCGCGGCCATAAAGGTTTGAAATCTCGTTCAGGTGGCTCCGTCAAACCAGGTTTTGAAGGCGGTCAAATGCCGCTGCAGAAGCGTTTGCCGAAGTACGGTTTCACATCTCGTATCAGTCTTGTTACTTCTCAGGTTCGTTTATCTGAGCTGAATCTGGTTGACGGTGATGTAGTTGATTTGGAAACTCTGAAGCAAGCTGATGTTCTTAATGCGAATATCAAGCGCGCCAAAATTTTTGCTTCTGGCGAGTTGAAAAAAGCAGTTACAGTGAAAGGCTTATCTGTGACTAAAGGTGCTAAAGCGGCTATCGAAGCTGCTGGCGGAAAAATCGAAGAATAAAAGAGGCGCGAATGGCAACTCCCGGTAATCTGCCGCTAGCAAATCAAAAAGGTTTAGGCGAGCTTTGGGCTCGCCTTCGCTTTCTGTTTTTGGCTATTGTGGTTTATCGCATTGGTACTCATATTCCTGTTCCGGGTCTTGACCCAGAGCGTAT
>CAMPKW010000036.1 GCA_946887425.1 uncultured Candidatus Saccharibacteria bacterium
AGATTGCGCTTCGCAAAGACATGAAAGCCAAGCTATCGACCAAGATGGTAGGTGAAACGCTTGAGCAGCACTGCGAAATCGAATTCAACAAGCTCCGCGCCACCGGCTTTCAAAACGCCTACTTCGAAAAAGACAACGACGCCAGCTCGGGCAGCAAGGGCGACTACATCTACCGTGAAACCGACGACGCCGGCAACGAGATCATATCAATCATGTTTGAGATGAAAAACGAAGGCGACGAAACAGCCACTAAAAAGAAGAATGAGGACTTCCTCCGTGAGCTCGACAAAGACCGTGCTGAGAAGAAATGCGAGTACGCCGTACTCGTGAGTCTGCTTGAGGCCGACAACGAACTCTACAACGGAGGTATTGTCGACGTATCGCACCGTCACGACAAGATGTATGTCATCCGTCCGCAGTTCTTTATTCCGATCATTACACTACTTCGTAACGCCGCGCTTAATTCGTTGAAGTACAAATCGGAACTTGCTTTGGTAAAGGCGCAAAATATCGACGTAACGAACTTCGAGGAACAGCTCGATGATTTTCGTAATTCGTTTGGCCGTAACTACCGCCTCGCATCAGAAAAGTTTGCAACAGCTATTGATAGCATCGACAAGTCGATCGCACAGCTGCAAAAAACAAAAGAAAACCTTCTGCGCTCTGAGGATAATTTGCGCATCGCAAACAACAAGGCCGATGAGCTAACGATAAAGAAGCTTACCCGCGGCAACCAAACGATGTCGGCTAAATTTGCCGAACTTGAAGAGGGAAAATAAGCATGTCTACGCCTCAGGTTTGCAAAGCCCTTGTCTATAACCCCGACGGCAAAATCCTCACGCTATTTCGCAGTGCAACGCATCCGCACCTAGCTCACTATGTCGACTTTCCGGGCGGCGAAGTAGAGGGGAATGAAAAGCCAGAGGTGGCAATTGCACGAGAGATCAGCGAGGAGACTAACATTACAGTAAATCCTACGCAGGTACGTATCGTACACGGCGGCACGGCAAAAGACGCCGACGGAAAAAGCGATACCCGCTACCATCTCGGCAAAACCACACTACCCAGTACCCCTAAAGTACATCTCAGCTGGGAGCACGAACGATACGAATGGCTGTCCGCTGAAGAGCTACTCAAACAAATGGCCGAGCAAACAAAAGAAACCGATACATTCTGGGGGTATGTCATTGATCTCCTCAGTAATCCCTCGCAGTAAGTTGCCGCACCGAAGCCCATTCGAAACCACACACTACCCGAAAAGCGCTATACTAGATACACACCTAACGAGGAGGATGTATGGCGCAGGCACACAACTTTTCTGATTTAAAAGCTCTCTTTTTTAATGGAACGCTCAAGCGATCGCCCGAACGCAGTAACACCGATGGCCTGGTAGAGGCGAGCCAGCTACTCATGCAAAAGCACGGCGTCAGCACCGAAATCATCCGAACCATCGATCACGACATTGCCACAGGCGTCTATCCAGACATGCGCGAACAGGGCTGGAGTACCGATACCTGGGCCGAAGGCATTTACCAAAAAGTACTCGACGCCGATATCGTGGTAATCGCCGGACCGATCTGGCTCGGCGACAATAGCTCGCAGACAAAAAAGATCATCGAACGCCTCTACGGAAACTCGTCGGAACAAAATACAGCAGGGCAGTGGGCGTACTACGGCAAAGTGGGCGGCTGCTTGATCAGTGGCAACGAGGACGGCATAAAGCACTGCGCCATGAATGTGCTCTACAGCCTGCAGCACATCGGTTTCACCATACCGCCACAGGCTGACGCCGGCTGGATAGGCGAAGTAGGGCCTGGACCAAGCTATCTCGACAAAGAATCGGGCGGTCCAGAAAATGACTTTACCAACCGCAACATCACGTTTATGACCTACAACTTGCTTCACATGGCGCGCCTACTCAAAGATAATGGCGGCATACCCGCCTATGGAAACTTGCCTGATACGTGGGAAAAAGGCGAGCGCTTCGGATTTATCAATCCTAACCACAAAGACTAAGTTCTCATCTCACCTAAAAGCTCGCACTTCGAGCACTTAGGTGAGAGCTGATTTTAACGTAATCAGCGTAGAGCACAGGGGCTCACGTCTAGATCCTACTTAGTAGGGAGGTGCCTCACCAGGTATGCGTAGTCTTTCTTCGCCTCAACCCCAATACCCCTTGCATTCTTGCCAAGGAAAGCGGTCTGGCAGTTACGAAGCGATTCTCGACTCACAACTGCGTTTGCACTGCTTGTGTCTAGGCTATAGCAAGTAGGTTTGGCCGAGGCGTGCTCGGCCAAACTCACATTGCACACCATGCAGTAGGCATCATAGGCGATGCTGCGGTCCATAGCAAAGCGCGCTATCGCAGACCACAAACGGCCGAGTCGTCGCATCACATGCTTCTCCTCGGGAAACACCTGTTGCAATATCGACTTAGCCATTTCGTGCGTCACGTACGCATCTTTGTTGTCCATGTACGTCTGCTCGGGCAGTGCCTGCTTGAAATCACACAACTCCTGAATCACCCAGTCCACTTCATCTGCACGAATCAACGCAACGCCAGATTTCAGTGGCATTTGGATACTTTTCACAAAAACTCCCACACTCGTAACGATCTTGAACTGATTTACTATAACATGATTACCTTAAAATGCAATGTACAGACAAGAAAATACCACAAAACCACCACATATTGCGTTAAAACAATGCCAAGTCTTTACACAAGTGGTATAATTGTACACTAATGAAAAGCGCCGCATCGGAGACTGCACTTCGCACAGAACCCACCGCACATTCACATAGTGAACGGTACTTTCGCAATCTCGAGCGCTACATCGCCGACGGCCAAAAGGGCGACATACTCTACAGCTACCAAAAGAGCATCGTCAACGACACGGCCACATTCCTCAGTAGCGGGGAGCGACGAGGCTATATCGAAGCGCCAACTGGAACGGGCAAGACCGTACTCTTCGTTACGCTCGCTGAGGCTTTCGGTTACCAAGACGCCGTCCCGCCAAAAATCCTTGTCGTCACACCTACCAAAGACCTCGTGCGACAAACCCAAGGCGGCACACTCAACGACAAAGGCTTCGCTGGCTTTGCACCCGATTTAAGTGTCGGAACGTTTTATAGCGACACCCCAGCCGGACTCCGCGGTCTTGACGCCCAAGTGACTATCACTACCTATGCCTCGCTCGCAAAACTTGCCGCCATGCCGGTCGTGATAGAGCACACCGACGGCAGCCGCCGCACCAAAATTACCAATCAAATCAATGAACGATTTGACGTTATTTTCCTTGATGAAGGCCACAAAGCGCTCGGCAGCAACAGCCGGCGCATCATCGAAGATATTGACGACTCAACCCTCATCATCGGCTTTACTGCCACGCCCGACTACAACGCGTCGCGTAGTCTCGCAACGCTTTTGCCACATCTTATCCATCGGCTCGACCTCAAAGAGGCGATCATGCTCAACATGCTCTCACCGGTAGTGCCCGTAGCGATTCCGGCGCCCGAAACGTCTACCCAAGACTTTATCGTTGGCGCACTTGGTGAATACGAAAACAAAAGCCTCAAGCAGCTTATTTACAACCCAGCGCGCAATCGCACAGTCGTCGACATTGCAACTCGGGTTATCCGGGAAGGGAATACGCCAATCATTGCCTGCATACCGGGCGACAATACAGCACATCCATATCGCGTTGCCGAACAACTATCCGAACAAACGATTACGTTTCCTGATGGTACAACGCGGCCTATCCGCGCCCATGCCGTAACAAGCGCCATTCCGGCTGTGACGCGCCAAAAGATCTATGCCCAACTTGAGAGCGGCGAAATTGACGCATTGACCTATATCGATGTACTTACCGAAGGCTGGGATAGCCAACGAGCAAACGTGATAATAAACGCCCGCCCAACACGATCACTTGTTTCCGCGCGCCAGCGCATGGGGCGCATCCTCCGCACCAAAGCCGACAGCCGTCCGGCTATTGCAATCGACATTGTCGATAAAGTATCCGGTGCAACCGCACCTCAAGTGTCGATGGCAGATATCTTCACTTTGAATGAAATAGCAAGCGGCACGTCAGTTGGCACTATCGCAGATACTCACATAGATACAACGAATGACATGATCAGTGAGCTCTCCGAAGCCCATGGCATGATTGACCGCATGAAAAACCTCTACACCGAATACGCCGCTCTCCTCGAGACACTGCCACAACTTGCTCGCGGCCAAGCCCAGATCAAGCAAGACGGTAAAGTGCGGACCTTCGCTTCTGCTGGTCGGCTCTTTAGCCGCTACGACATCGATAGCTTCATGCTCGAGCACCTGAAGCGACACAACCTGGATATCCGAATGGTACGCAGCAAATACGAGGCCGTCGAAGCCTATGACGAGCAGCAAATTCATCTGCGAATTGCCGAACTACCTGATGGTGGACCACGAGGGCGAGGCCTCATGTTTAGTGGCAGGAAATATATCGATCTCCACGATCTTCTTGAGATACTGCGCCGTAAGTACGACGGGGAAGATATTGAGCTCAGAGACATCGAAACTGTCGCCAGGTTTACTAAATTATCTCGTGACGATCTTCATTTTACGAAACGATTCCGCGCACGCACGCATCGAGGGATTGCCCTATACACTGCCCAGACAATGGTTGAACTATCGGCTGGTCAAGCGATCGTCGCAGCCTATCCACGCGTTATATCATAAAGCAATTTCTCAGAATAAAAACATGCCCATATCAGAGGTAGAAATGTCTATTTTCGTGATATAATGAGATGTAATTACAATACAAACTTATTTGAAATAAACAGGAAGAAAAATGAACCCAAACGACACAGCCGTACTCAGTACGTCCTCTCTTGCTGCGCCATCGCTCCTTAGTGTGATGATCTGGCCGCACTTTATTGTTATCATCATCATCGCCGCTTTTATTGCACTTAGCCTTCTCTTTTTTGTATTTAAACGGCGCAACCAAACAAAGTAGGATTTCCTCAAATGCAAATATTGCTAGTCGGGTATCTCTTTTTCACGCTCGTACGAATGCTCTATCAGATAGCCACTGGCTTTCTGTACGTCGCTCCGTCAACTCGACGGTCACACAGGGGCTACCGGCCACTGGTGTCCGTCATCATACCGGCCTGGAACGAAGAGGTAGGTGTACTTAAGACGATAAAGTCAGTCATGGCCAACACGTACCAAAACCTTGAAATCATCGTCGTTGACGACGGATCAACCGACAGCACGCGCCGACGCGTACAGCGATACAAAAGGAGATTTGACCGTGACGATACGCTCATACGAATCATTAGCCAAGATAACGCCGGTAAGGCAGCGGCGCTCAATACCGGAATCGCCACTGCGGCGGGTGAACTCATCATCACGCTCGATGCCGATTCATATTTGACGCCCGATAGCATACAAGAACTCGTAAAGGCCATGGCAAACACAGACTATGCGGTGGCCATTGGTGAAATTGTAGTTGGCAATACCGGCAGCTTGCTGGGGCAGATTCAGCACTACGAGTATCTTATGAGTTTTCATCTCAAGCGCGCTCAGCATATCTTTAATTCGGCGTACATTTTCCCAGGTGCCCTCACAGCATTTCGATCCTCGATCCTCAAGGAGACGGGAAGCTTTGCAGGCTACAGTAGCACTGAAGATCTCGACATCTCGATGCGTATAAAAGCCAAAGGGCACCAAGTCGCATACGTCGATAGGGCAATGTGTATCACCGAAGGAGCCACTTCGCTCCGAGGTTTGTTGAATCAACGAATCCGCTGGCGACATGGATTTATTGCTTGCAGCTTACGACGTCGAGAATTTGCCTGGTCGACAAAGAAGGGAAGATATCTCTCATTTGTCGACTATCCACTCGCAATCATCGGCATCATCGAGCTGCTTCTATATCCGTTTATCCTAGCCCTCCTCCTGGAGCAACTCATATTTCATTTGGCAGTACCGATACTGATCTTGTCGTACTCGCTACTCGTCTTTGTTTTGTTACTTTTAAGTGGTCTGCGCAACGAGGCGAAGATCCCACCTAAAAAGGCGCTGTTAATGCCGGTGGCGCTATCGGCCATCGCAGTACTCGAATATTTCGCACTGCTTGTCTCGCTCTACCGAATACTTATGCAAAAACAAACAACCTGGACCGTATGGCGACGAACAGGCGCCAGTTAGGGGGGGCGACTTTGACGCTATGACGCTCATGCTTTATACTTTAACCAACTATGCTAGCCCGTAAACAAACAGGTTTCACCATCGTCGAACTCCTCATCGTTATTGTCATTATTGGCATCTTGGCGGCGATCACTGTCGTGGCTTACAACGGCACGCAGCAACGTGCCACCAACAACAAAACTATACAGGCGGCAAATACGTGGGTGAAGGGTCTGAAACTATACAAAGCAGACAATGGACGCTGGCCGAGCGGGTGGGTATGCCTGGGAGAAAAGTATCTTTACGGCGTCTCTGGTACAGATACAACAGGCTCCGCACAATGCCGTCAGACGAACGCCAATGGATATCTCGTATCGGCATCGTTTAATAATCTTATCCGTCCATATCTTAATGGACAGCTCCCTGATCCTTCATTTGTCACCGTCGTGAATACCGATAGTACGCAGTGGCGACGAGGAATTCATTACGCGTACGGCGGCGGCGATGGTACACAGGTATACATCGATGTCGCATATGCGGGCGCACTAAACAGTTGCCCCGCCCTGCAGGGCGTCAATGGTACGCGAGTCCAGTGGGGTTCTGACACATATTGCAATTACCTTATCGGCTCAACGTCGGATTCATAACGGAAAGACACATATCAACATGAAGCATAAACAAAAAACGCCACTGCGACCATCGCCATCCACGCGTGGTTCTGGTTTCACCATCGTCGAACTCCTCATTGTTATTGTCATCATTGGCATTCTCGCTGCGATTACCATCGTGGCATATAACGGCCTTCAAAACAGAGCTCGTACTTCTGCAGCACAATCACTAGCTGCCCAGGCGAACAAGAAAGTCATGGCCTACCAAGCCTCGGAGGGGAGTTATCCAGCCGATCTTGCAACGGCTGGAGTGACTGATACGAGCAACTTGCAGTATAGCGTCAACAACGGCGGCAGTCCGGCAACATATTGCCTGACCGCCACTAATGGTAATGTATCCTATTTCCTAAGCTCGACCCAATCCAGCCCACAAAGCGGCGGCTGCAACGGGCATGGGCAAGGGGGTGTGGCGGCTATTACAAACATGGCCGTAA
>CAMPKW010000037.1 GCA_946887425.1 uncultured Candidatus Saccharibacteria bacterium
TCTCGCGCAGGAGGTCGTCGCCCTCAAGCCCTTCAGGTAGCTCCAGCAAATTCACCCCTATAGGGTAGGAGAGATCATCCGGATTCATATAGATAACGTCCTTGATTCGGTCTTCAGGTATATGACACAGGAGTGTATCGGCAAGGTCGCCGTGCGGGTCAATGATGGCAATACCCTTACCGTTTCGTATGTCCTGTACAATACTGTACATCAGCAAGGTCGTCTTGCCGTTACCCGTACCTCCGACAACATAGACATGTCGCTCACGTTCAGCTTCTGTAAGTCCAATCAGCGTGACGGTGCCGTGGTGTTGGTTTTCACCGAGTAGTACAGCTAGCTTTCGCCCAGATTTTAACGACACCGGCGCAGGAAGCGTCTTGCTGAGCGACATAATGAGATTATCAGTTTGGCTGATTTTGCTTGAGGGAAAATGGTACAGACTGGCAATTTCAGATGCGGATAATATTAGCGAACCTCGACGAGATAATACCGGTAGTCGCCCGTCGGCAAGTTTGTGACGGTGTTTATGGATGATTGGTAGTCGCATCTTAGCTTTGAGTGACTGATATAGCGGGACGCTATACCCATCAAGCGTACTACGGATTGTCTGGATGTGATCCTTGGCATTCGGGCCAGCCGTTAAGATGCGCAGGTTCACCTGAAAGAGTGGCTGGGTTACTTTATGGTGCATCGATTCCATCAGTTCAAGCTCAAGGGCGCTGAGTGTCCGTGCTGGACGCTGACGTTTTGATACCTGCATCTGGAACGCTCTGTCGCGGTCGTCGGTACGTGTCGTATATGCACGCGAAGCAGTGCCGTGATACACTTCAGTCGTCAAATCAACCGCTGCCCATATAGCTCCATTGATCAAATCACTGATTCTTTGAAGCCAGATAAGATGCCTTGCGCCAACAGTAGATAATATATCCTCATTGCTAAGGATCTTCCTCGCCAATGCACTCGTCTCACGTAGCTTAACTGGCGATATAACTAACTGCACTGTGATCTGTTCGCCGTCGTTCAGTTTTGTCATGGCACTGGTCACATAAGAAAGAGGATCATGCTGGTCGAATGCGGACGTAAGAATAAGTGGGAAGACGTAATGACCATGCTCTTTAAGCTCTAGCATACGATCACTCCGTGACCGTGGCATATCAATCTCTTTTACCTTAGCATCAGGTACGTAAGCGGTGATAGCTTTTTGCAACGCTTCAGCCCGCGACTTCTCAACATGGATGAGATAGCGAATGCCGTCTTTCTTGGTTGAGGTAATTTCAAAACTCATCACCGGTGAACGTTTCAATAACCTATCTTTTAAAATACGAGCGGAATACATACCGTGAATTACGGAAAAGAGCTGCTCAGTCGCCTCGGGGGTCTTTGTGATTGTTGCCGGTGGCGTTACTTCAAGCCAGATCATATCACGGTTCTTCAGATACCTGCGGTTGATGAGGGCGATAATCATGGAGTTGTTCCTTTCTTGCCTTGTATGAAATCGTAGTGCATGGCAGCAGATGCGGCAAAAGTACGCGTTGTGATGACATTGAGATGTGGCGCATTCATTTCGGAAATTGTCCATTTGCCGGTGGTAGCATCAATCGCCGTCACGTAAGCGACGTGCCCCCATTCATTCTCGTCACTCTGCATAATCGCCCCGACCGTAGGGATGTGGTTTACTTCGTAGCCGTCACGAATAGCGTATTCATCCCATGTATTCGCATTGCCCCAGGAGGTAGGGATTACTTTTTCTGCCCAGAGTCGCATGGCGAATACCCAGTAGGTGCAGTTGCCCCATGCGTAGGTATTTCCGGCAACAGCACCACCCATATAAAAGCCTTGTTCCTGTGCCGACTCGGCGCTAGGAGAATCACTGAGAAACGCCACGACATCACTACCCATAGCAAATACCGCCATCACCGGTAACGCTATAACAAACGCAACGGTAGCCAGTACTACGGCGACGTACTTCTTAAGGTCTCCACCAATTAAACCGATAACGACAAAGGGATTCATTGGCTGTATAGCTCCGCTGGATTGGTCGTAATGAGTGGATGCTCTTTTTCACTGGCGACGACTTTGACGGCGACATGGTTCTGGTCGGCAATGAGTAACGCGTCGCCACGCTCACAGGTTAGCAGGAAACTTTCCTCATATTCAGACAGGTTAAACTCACTGGCTACGTTCTTAATCGTGGTAGTATCTTGTTTCATCAAAATACGAAGAGCGGATTGCGAGGCGATAGCGCGGCCATAGTCGCTCCTCAGAAAGTCATTGGCTTGCTGTGAGATGATGGATACCCCTAAGTAGTATTTACGCGCCCGACGCACTAGCCCTGCCACGAACCGTGCCGATTCCTCATGTTCGAGCAGCATCCAGCCTTCATCAATAATCAGCAGTCGTTTTTCTGGCTTAGCTTTCACCTGATTCTGTACAAAATTCGAAATGATCAGCATCATAATCTGACGGAGTGATTCTGGCAGATCTTTGATGTCAAAAATCACTAAACGGTTAGAGAGGTCAATATTGGTTTGAGCGTTGAATACGCTCGCCAGCGACCCCGAGATGTACTTTTCAAGTCGCTCGCAGAGCTTCAGCTGACCGAGCTTTTGTAGTTCAGCGTACAAATCTTCGAGAAGTGGTTGCTCATTCTTTTTGGCTTTCTTATATATCTTGAGGATCGTTTTATCGACTGCTGCTTTTTCGCGTGAGCTCAACCCCTCGGCCATCAGGCTAATAACCTCTGTGAGATCTTGGGCGTGTTCAGATAGGTCATCGATGTCATGAAAGGTCGTCGCAAGATCGAATGGATTGATCTTTTCCTTACTCCTCGCCGATAGCTTGATGTATGTGCCGCCGACCGACTCAGTAAGACGCTTGTACTCGCGCTCTGGGTCGATGACAATGACTTTTGTACCTTGCATCAGTTGACGGAGAATCTCGACCTTTGTCGTATAGCTCTTGCCAGAACCCGACTGCGCGAAGACAATGCTGTTGGCATTGTGTAAGCTGAACCGATCAAGAATGACTAACGAATTGTTGGATTTATTCACTCCATATAAGATGCCAGACTCCTGTACCAACTCGGAACTCATAAACGGGAAGGTGAGTGCCGCCGATGAACTATCTAAGTTTCGTTTCTGACTCAATTGGTCTTCACCCCGTGGCAAGATAGATTGCAAGGCTTCAAGCTGTTGGTAGCGAGCGATCTTAGAATAAAATAGCCGGGCTGACATGGTGGCCTCGAGGAGTTTTGTGATCTTGTTTAGCTCCTCAAGACTATCCGCCCTCAGCGTCACGTAAATGGACATCTGGAATAACTTTTCCTGGCCACGTTGAATCTTGTCGCGGAGTTCAATGGCGGATTCAAGCGGATCGGTAATTTCCGAGCCGACAATCTTACCGGCACGTATCATGGCGCGCTTGGTACTCTCTAGTTCAGTAATCTTGCGATGAAGCTTTGGGAGCGCCATTAGAGCATTTACTTCATGGACATGATAGCTAATATCGCTGTCGTGATTAAAGTTAATCAGGCTATCGAGCCAGCCAGAACTGGCGACAAACGGATAACCGTTAATGTACAGCGTGCGAATGAATACTCCATCAATCGTGAGGTAATCCGGCTCTTCTTCGAGGCCGGCGTAGCTCATCACATCAAGCGCATCTTGTTCGCCGAAACTGAGCGATAACTCTTGGCGCTTAGCCTCACTCACTTCCCGACGTTTCGCGAGGAGGCTTGTTATTCTATTCATCGTCTTCTCCTTTTCGTATTAAAGCAGTGTGTATCATCTGGAGTGCGCGTTCGGTGAGCGGTTGAATTTTTGCCGCGCTAGGATTGTAGAAGCTGTAAAACAAGTCAAGGACTTCGAGGCTACTTAGCTGCCTAGCATTCATACCTAAGCGGTTCATACCCTTAGATACGATATCGACGGTCAGGCCGAGGTGCTCTTTAATCATCTCAAAGTCAGCCCTGCCTCTGATTGATTTCTGGGCAGTGTGCGTGTACGGCACCACGATATAAAAGTGACGTGTCAAAATCTTATTAGACTGAATCAAGGTGCGAATAAACTCGTCATAATTCACGAGCTGTTGACGGTACACTTTTTCTCGCTCATCTTCCAGTCGTGCGCCGAGGTCTTCAAGATACTTGTCCATATCTATCTCGCGCGTACGAATCAGGATTTGGAGTGGCGTACCGACTGAGTTTAAGAAACTCTCGTAGGTGTCGATGATAGCATCCTGCTCATCTTCGCTTTTTAGTTCGAAGTTCAGTGATGAGACTTCGAGTACTGCACGGTATTGGTTGCCTGGTAGCAGTAGAATACCGTCTTTTGCACCCTCAATCGCAATTTGCGTTCGACTTGGTGCTTTATTCTTGGACTTCTGTAATACGGACATGTAGCCCTCCTTTCTTGGTCGTTTCAAAACGTAATCGGCTGATCGGATCATCAAGCGTGGCGTACACATAGGCCTTTTCTTGGATGCCCAATTTCGGTAGTACGGCAGGCATATGTTCTTTGACGGTCGTTCTTGCCTCGGCCTCTTTTGGCGGTTCGGGGTAGTCTTCACGATACAGAGCGGTGTTTTTGTTGAATAGGTAATGTCTTGGTCGTAGCCTATAGCGGAGAAGGATGAGTGCCCACACCAGAATAATCTTGCCTTTAATGCGAATGGCAAGTAGTCCTGCCAGAATTGACACGAAGCCGATCATGATGAGCTTATACAAACTAAACTCCATGCTCGGCGGCAAAGCGGCATAGAGAAGTGATCCGCCAAAAATCGGTATGGCGAACAACACAATCTGCGACACACTTAGATTGCCAGTAATACGATCTTCGACGGTCGTGACCTGTGCCGGTACAACGGTTACTTTCATGCTGCTTTATCCTCCTTCGTACTTATTGTTCGAGCATTTCGTTTGGTAGCAATATCCGTCATCGAAGCGACGCGAGGGCTGGCATTTGCCGTGCCAACCTTTGGTGCTCGCGTTGTTGTGCCCGTGGCTGGTACTCGTGTCACTTTGACGGACGGCGGCTGTTTCTTGTTTGCAGGCGCCGTGTACACTGTACTTTTTGTATTTCCACGCCTCGACCCAGATGACGTTAGGCTGCTACTTGCGGAACGGCTACTTACCTTATTCGATACTGCACCCACAGCTGCTTTGCCACGACCTCCTAAGTAACTAACACCGTTCATAAACTGCGTACCGAGTTGCCGCGAGGATCGTGCCCCAAGACTTATGTAACTAAACTGCATGAGTAGGCCTTGTGTTTTAAGCAGGGCGATAACTGCCGCTAGTCCGACGACCATCGACATCAGTACGTTCGGTACGTCATTACCACTCGTGACAGATAATCCAGTAAACAGTGAGCCAGCCAGCGTCAGGATGACGACATGGACGAATAAGATGAATATCGTCGTGAGGTACGTTTTCATAGCCGTTTCGCTGAAGTCTCTAAATCCGGGGACAAGCCAGATGAGAATGACGAGCGGCGACAGCACTGCGCCGATAAACAGTGTGACGATACGGCCAACGTAGTAAATGAGCAAAATAAAGGAGAAGATCAGGAAGACGAGCATGATCAGAAGTGCCGCAATGCTTTGTCCTCCAGCTTCCTTAAAGACGGTCGTTAAGGTATTCCAGACACTCGATGCTCCACCAATATGACCAACGGCCACGATCAGGGCATTGGAGGCCGCGATAAAACCATCAATAATAAATAGGGAAGTGTTCAGTAGCAAAAAGATAAGGAGAATCCTCGGTAGTAGGTGTTTGAAGTCAATTTCATCTAGACCAAGCGTCGCCGCGCTCATGACATGGAAACCGATCAGGGCGACCACGATCACAAACAGTGCGTCTGTGATGCCGACCATCGCGAGCCAAAAGTTGAATACGCTCGGATTATCCGCCATGAGTGGCGTGCTTTTAGTGAAAAAGTCGAGTGCGCCGAGAAACGGAGTGGCGAGCGTTTGAATAATCGTATTAAGTAAGCCGACGATGGCATTAATCAGAATCTCCACCAGGCCATTACTTGGACTTTCAGGCTTAATCGCTTCTAGGCTCGGTAACACACTACTCGCTGGCGTTTGAGCATGCGGCATTGCATCATTCAAGATGGCCGTGAGCGTTCCAGCCCCGAGAACGATAACGACACCGATTAGTGCATTCTTCAGTACTCGCTTCGCTTGATCGAGCTTTTCTGGCCGACCAGTGCTCGTCATATAGAGAATGCCTCCATAGACAATGAAGAAGACACTCGCAAGAGCCGCAAGGGCAGTCAGTGTTGTCATTGTCGGCGTAACATACTCACGCATAGCGGTTATCGCGCCTGACGAATCAGCCATGAGCGTCAGGCTCATGGTGAGAATATCCATTATTTTATCCCTAACTTCCGAATGAATTAGTAGCGATTGACACGATAATGTTGCTGATCACGAACGCCGCGATCACAATAGCGAGACCAATACCTGACCATAGAAGCGTACGCTTTGCCCGGTCGAGGTGTTCTGGATTGCCGGAACTTGTTATATAGCCAAAGCCACCAATAACAAAAAAGCCGGTCGCTACGAGACCAGCGAGTCCTGCAACGAGCTTGATAATATTGCGAATGAATGACTCGACCTGCGCAACGTCACCAGTTGCCGCCGACACGTCTGGCGACAACAGCAGTAACGCACCTGCCGCTACAATAAGGCTTACTGTTTTAATATCTGTGGAACTTCTGATCATATGATCCTCCGTTGATAAAATGTTCGTTTGTGCCTAAAACATATCACGCACATCAAAGAGTAGTACAGCATAAGCAATTCACAAACGTCCAATCTGACATATTCAACAAGCGGTTTGGTATCTGTCAAAGATATTGCACATTCTACAACAATATACAGTATCAATATTAGGGACTGTAGGTCGTCCAACTTCAATATACGCCCTCGTAAAATTCACAGCCGAGTCTCGCAAACAGCAAAATTCACGCTCGTCAAACATGGTATAATAAACGACGAGACGGGTCGGTGTTAGTACTGGACTTGTCCCGCGCATTAACAATCTCCTT
>CAMPKW010000038.1 GCA_946887425.1 uncultured Candidatus Saccharibacteria bacterium
TGGCGTAGCATATAAAAGGCGTAGACCCCGAGCACGCAGAGGATCGTGGCTAGATAATAGCCTGCGACCGAATGGGATGTCATGAAAAGAGCGGTTTTAGTAAAGAGCGCACCAAGTGGGTCGTTGGTGACGACTTTACCAGCAATAACTTCAAAGCCACTAGGATTCTGCATCCATGCATTACCAAGTGTAATTGCCAGTGCCGAGCCGAGCGAACCGAGCGCCACGGGCACGCCCAGTAGCCAGTGTTTCCAACCCTTTAGCTTGCCCCATGTTGAGACATAGAAGGCTAAAAAGACAGCCTCGAGCATAAAGGCGTAGCCCTCCCAGCCAAATGCCAGGCCAAGAATGGGGCCACCGAATTCGATCAGATTGCCCCACATTACCGACATCTGAATTGAGATGATCGTACCCGATGCGACGCCGGCGACGACCAAAATGACCGTCGCCAAGCTCAATCGCCGAGCATGCTCAAGGATGAGTGGGTCTTTCCGCCGTAGCCCCAGCTGCTCAATGAGCAAAATCACAAGCGGCAGGCCAACGCCCAACAGGGCGAAGATTATGTGAAACCCTAAACTGTCGGCCATCAAGGCCCGTGCTGCGTCAGTATCAATCTGCATAGTTATTCAACAACAGTAACACTGCCTCTCATATAAGGATGTGGCGAGCAGTGATAGGGATCACCCCCAGCCTCATTGAACGTAAAGCTGTAGCTTTCTCCTCGTGCGAGGAGTGGACCCGCAAGTTGGGTAGGGTCAACCTCGCTCTTTGTTGGCGGATCGTGTGGCTTACTCGAGCCTTCATGTTCGAGCATGACGTTATGCTGGATGGCATCCCTATTTGTCCATGTTACTTTTGTGCCCTTCTTAATCTTGATGTTCGGCTTTTCATACGTAAAGTCCTTGATATCCATCGATACCTCAGACTGGCTCGTGAGGTCAATTATTGCGCCTAACGCTTGATCGGGCTGACTATTCATCTTACTCATGTCATGACCCTGCATGGCTGCATCGTCGGAAGATTGCTTCTTCATCCTTTCGGACCTCGGTGGACTTGTGAGTAAAATACCGACGCAAAGAGCGAGTACTCCAACAATCAGCACAACCGAAGTAATGACCTCAGGCCTCTTCATGCTATCGAACCTTCCTATTAGAAATCAAACAGTTCACCAAGAAAGCCCTCCCGCTTTCTCTTTTTGCCATAGTTGTCACTACTTTTGGGTGGATGCTGCTCGGACGACTTAGTCGATACCGCATCTGAACGATCGATGAGCTTGTCCAGCTCTCCGCGATCAAGCCAGATACCGCGACACTCCGGACAATAGTCGATCTCGATGTTCTGCCGTTCGCTCATGACAAGTTCTGTGTTATCAATTGGACATTTCATAGATTGCTCTCCCTTTTATGATACATTAGTTGGCTGTTTTCAATGCTTCATCGAGGACTTTCGAAATAGCCTCAACGGAATTGGCCGGGTTGGTAATCTTCTCGCCATTGAGAGCGAAGGTTGGCGTGCCGTCACCGCCCAGGCGCTTCACTTCGGCGAGATCGGCGTTGATTGTTGCAGTGGTTTTTGGATCTACAATGTCACTTTTGAGCTTGTCCATATCCAATCCGATCTCTTGGGCATACTGGTCAAAGCGTTGTTGTGGATTTTGAGCCTGTTCCCATACTTTCTGACCTTCAAAAATTCGATCGTGCATTTGCCAGAACTTACCCTGCTGAGCAGCCGCCTCTGCATTAGCCGCCGCCATGCGCGCAAACTTGTGGCTCGTTGCAATCGGGAAATATTTTACCTCGAACTTCACACGATCCTTGTACTTCTCTTTTATCTCTTTCACGGTCGGGTAGAACCCGTAGCAGGCCTCACACTGGAAGTCGACAAATTCAGTCAGTGTCACCTTACTATCAAGCTTACCGTACGTATTGGTTGATCCATTGCTCGTTACCTCTTCTGGGCCAGCTAGTTTGCCGTAGGCTACCAAGCCGACAAACAGCACTACGAGTGCCCCGAGTATTATGTAAAATCTATTGTTCATTTTGTTTCTCCATTTCTAATGTATCAGTTTTGATTGTCATACGCTTAGCCGCCGCAAGTACTATCTGTCAGCGGGTCAAGGTTATTGAATCGGTCTTTTATTTGCTGATCGGTCGGTGCATCTTTTTGTGCGAATATCACGACGTTACCCAGCAAATTATTAATGCGTGTTAACTTCTGCTCTTCGGTCTCGGCGCCATCATCACCATCACTATCGGTGGCAGTACCGTGAGCGGAAGCTGTTGGGAATAATTGGCTTATCAGGCTGGCCTGTTCACTACCATTTTTGTTGATGTCGTGGGCTGGCGAATTGCTGGTCGTACCAAAGAACTCTTCGAGGTCTTGGCTCTTCCAATCGCTGAAGTCGCGTGCCTTGTATCCATTTTCATCACCGGTGTAGACGTAAAACTTGGCGTCTTTCGGTACTTCCGGCAAGTAATTACCATGAGTAGTCACTTTTTGGATGTCCCCTAGGTCGTTTAGCTTGTAGCCAAGTGCATTGTTAATGCCGCCAATATAATTCCAACCATAGTATTTCATCACCATACCACCCGTCATGCCCTCCCAATGGATATGAGTGAACTGGTCTTTATTGTCATGAAAGTGAATTGGCTGCTCGGGCAGATTGGCGTTACATTGATCCTTGGCGTAGCCGGTTTGATAGTTCTGGCTACCAAAATCTTCAGCCTTGCCATTGACCAATATCTGCATTCGGAAATGATAATGTTCCAATTTTGGGTCGCGGACGACGGCCGGTGAACTTGCATAAATATAACCGCTGTATGCCACTGCGAGAGCCGCTACGATACTGGCTATAATAAGTCCGACTTTTATAATCCGGCGCCGCTTGGATGAACGGCCGGGTGTTGCCGTTATCTCTTCATCCTTGATATCTTCAGTCATTTTTATATCCCCATAGCCCGATTAGCCATGCAGACGCACCTATCAATACAGCCGCCGCACTGGGGCTTGAGTCCGGTTAATCCGGTAATGTTGCTTCTTTTATTCATCTACACTCCTAAGTTACCTATTTATCAATCGATAGATAAGTGTTCTCAAGCGCGAAAGACAGCGAGGCGAATGTATGCCGGCGAGCCCGGAGGTGGATCAAACTCTACGAGGCGATTAGTTTGCTGGCGATGTTCTTCTTGTAGCGCCAGGAGGGATGAGGTCTGCGGTTGCGCGTAGAATGGCTTAGCAGGTTCGTCGTCGTCCTCATCCATTTCGATAAGTTCGTTTTTGTGAGGTGTTGCTAATGCGCAGATAGTTGCACAGCTCGATGAGCTCATACTGTGGCTCATGCCGCTCATCGTGTGAGTCGTCGAGTCTTGAGTCATGGCGCTAGCGTGAGTGCCAAAGCTAAGTACACCTAGAAGTAGCACTAAAGAAAGTGAGACAGACTTACGTAGTATTTGTCGCATACTCTTATTCTACAGTACTCTGTCTATTAGTTCTTCACGCCGCCACCTGAAACTAAAGATTAAGAAGAAAAATCCTAAAAAGGTATCTCGGATAGGTCGATTGGTCGTTCAGATTCTTTTTCTGTTAACTTTGGTTTGTACTTCTTCTCAAAGTACTCCCACAAGAACATGCCAAGCGAGGCAGATGTATTAACGATAAATGCCGCCCATAGAGGATCGTCCACGACATATTCATCGTGTGCCTTACCGTGAGCCGTTGACTTATCGCTTCGAAGATCCTCAATAGTCTTTCCTAGCCCACGCAACTGGCCTGCGATAGTCCTAAGCTCCTGAGGGGCTTTAATCGCATCATCAAAACCGAATACGTTAATAATAGAGGTTATTAACCTGCCTAGCGTCTTGCCTGCAATATCTTTATTATCAGAGAATGTCTCATGAGCCAGAATGGTTTTTAGGATTCCCTCGAGAGTTGATGACGCCAGCGAGACAGCTTGGTCTGGATTGTCATAAACATTTTTCGTGGCTCTCTCGAAGTTTTGAAATGCGCTTTGGTTCTGGTCTTTAAGGACATTCTTGAATTGAGGCACAACGGGCAAGAAGCCCGGCGTATCGATGCCTAGGTCGATCGCTATTTTTACAACCATCGGACTTGGCATCTTGTGTAAAGTCTCATCCAAATCAATGTTTTTACTCTCACTATCCTTGTAATAGATCCGAAAGTTCTCGTTATCACCCCAGTTATTGTAGCCGCCGTAATCTAGGTGCCATTTTTCGATATAACGTCGTACGTTCTGATACTTGGTGCTGTCATAAGAATCCCACAGTGTTTGTGAAATTTGAGGTATCAGCTCCATCATGTACTTAGGTGATATATCGTTTTCGTCCATCTCTATAACAATTCTACTACGCCAGGGCTATCGGTGCATTATTCTCACCGACATACGTCCAGATAGCATCTACGTGCGGTTTTTGTCCCAATGCTCGCATAGTTGTCGTGCCAACTTGAAGCTCTTCGGTATCGATACCGGCACTCTCTAGCAACATGCTTGCAAGCTCACGGAAGCGTCGCTCACTGCTACCATCAGCCAAGACAAATAGTAGAGCTGGATAGTCCCCTTTCGCCCATCCGTCTTCGTCGAAGTGAGCTATATACTCAGCCAGCCGTTTCCTGATAAGAAATGATTGAGCATCATACGCCAGGGTGATGAAGTATTCCCTGTTGCCGCGCAGATAGAGGTCTGGTTTGGTCTCGGGAAAGTCATCAAAGTGAGCCACCTCCTGCCTGGTGAATATCTCGAAGAGGTCTCTATAAGATTGTTTCAGAGCATTATATACCTCTAGGGTATCGACTGCATGCTGCATAAAGACATCGCTGACTGACTTATTCTTGTAGTAGGAATGGAGGGTTACAGAATTAAAGCGCGGATCAGCCTTCAGGATAGCTATCCCCTTGGCAGTAAGGTAATAGATAGCAGGTTTACGATCTATCTTGTACGTAACATCAAACCTCCTACCGACGTACTTTTCTTCTAGTAGGATGTTGAAGGTTCTTTGTAATGAATTGGATTTCAGGTTTTTGTAGGTAGTAAGTAATGGTATGGTTATGAATCTGAACTTGTAAAGAAGCATCAGTATATGAAGCTGTTTTGGATTGAGGCTGTATCGTTTTCTTGTCTCTGCCACTCTCGTTGTTTTCTCCTATATGTATATATAAAAGAGAGAGAGTAAAAAAGCAATACTACCCCTGTTACAATTCGTATAAATATACTTAATGCAAAAAGTATAATTTAATACACTAATTTAGCATAAAGGTATTGTATATTTGTACTACAAGTAGTACAATTTAATTATAGAAATAGCACCTTAATAAGTCGGCTACACAACGAGGAAATGGAGGGTATATGAGAAGAGACGTAAACTATTGTATAATAAACGTAATATGGCAATTCGACCAAAAATGCAGATAGATATCTCAACCAAAGCTAAGGCTCGCGCCAAGGCCGTTGCCGCTGAGCGTGAAATGACACTTAGTGAGCTTGTCTTGACTGCACTTACTAAGATTGGCGACCCAAAACTTGCTAATCTCATCAAAGACGAACTAGACAACAAAGCTAGTCGAGGACGGCCAACAAACAAATAACCCGAACCAATAGCCGACACGTTAAGAGCCAGTCGTAAGGAAACTTATGCTGGTGTTTTTCATACGGAGGGTAATATGGGTAATAAGTTTCATAATTTTGTAGAGATCATTACTGAATCATTCAGGATTGATAACGATGCCATCGAGGAGTTGCGCATCATATTACAGAATGAGCAGAAACGCAAAGTTACCCATGAAGAAGCTGAAGCAGTCGGTCGTAGCCTTGTGACGGTTATTGAGACGCTTGCAAACGGCCGCACTATTGTTGCGGACATCGAGGATAGATCATGAACACGAAGAATACGGCAGTCATTTTAGCCAGAGTATCGTCAAAGGCACAAGAAGATGAGGGCTACTCGCTCGATTCGCAACTGAAATTATTACAGGGCTACTGTGAGACGAACAGCTTGAGGGTGGTAAAAGTATTTAAAATTACCGAGACCGCCTCTAAGCAACAGAGCCGAAAGATCTTTGGCGAACTCCTCACCTACCTCGTAGAATATAACGTCTATAACCTAGCCGTAGAAAAAACAGACCGACTTACCCGCAATCTCCGTGACGCTGTATCCGTCGATGATTGGCTCGAAGCCGACAAAGACCGTATGCTACACGCTGTCAAAGAGAGTCTCAAGCTCCATAAAGAGGCTAAGTCTGATGTTAAATTTATGTGGAACATTCACCTTGCCGTCGCGAAAAAATATACCGATAATCTCCGTGAAGAAGCGATGAAAGGCTGGGCCGAGAAACTTGCTCAAGGCTGGATGCCATCTCGGCCTCCTATCGGCTACATGACCGCACTACAAAACGGTAAACGCATACATGTGCCCGACCCTAAAACGAGTCGTATTATCAAAAAGGCATTTGAGTTATATCTAAAACCAACTGAATCCACAAACTCTGTATGGGCCTTTTTGAAACAAGCAGGCGTCACGACCTACAATGGCCGCCCACCGGTAAAAAGTGCCGT
>CAMPKW010000039.1 GCA_946887425.1 uncultured Candidatus Saccharibacteria bacterium
GCTCGTGGCAACCCGTATATTCTTGATGAGAACGAGGGCGAATCATGCTCGCCAGACCTTATTGCCACCTTCACTGGTAATGGCACGGCCGCATATAGCACGTTCCAGTACATCCCCCGCACCGCTGCTGCTTGCTAAATAATATCTTCGATGCGCGATTGTGGCGCATATTGCTTCAGCGGGCGGTTGTCCATATTCCAAGCATCCTGAACCGGCTTGAGGATTTCCCAGCTACGTAGCACTTCATCACTGCCCGTAAAGAGATTCTTGTGGCTCCGTATAGCATCAACAATCACCTGCTCATAGGCATCTGGCAATTTCGTATCCTCGGGCAGCAGCAGGTCGAGATGACGCGTTTCAAACTCACGGTCGTAGCCGGGCTTCTTGGTAAAGAGTTCGATATCGATCCCTTCATTTGGCTGAATACGAAAGACGATCGTATTACTTTGGGCTTCGTGAAGCTTTTTGAGGTGAATACGAATCTCGGTTGTTTTCGCATCGAGTGCCTTACCAGTCGTGAGGAGAATCGGCACATCAAGCCAGCGAGGCTGATTTGACTCTAGTTCAAGTGACACAAAAGTTTCCGTAAGGCTGCCCGGGTTCCCTGCTTCAGCCTGATAACCCTCATACTGCGCGCGAACGGCTTTGGCTGGATCGGCAGGTTGTAATTGCTCAAGCGCCTTTAGGCGAAGCTCTGGGAGCTCTTTCCAGTCGAAATCGTGCGGAATATCCATGAGGGTAAGTGACAACAGCTGCATCAAGTGGCCTTGTACGAAATCGCGCAGCGCACCAGTCTGCTCGTAAAATTCCGAACGACCCTCGATGCCAATCTTTTCAGTGGCAATAATTTCAATTGCCTCAATGAAGTTATCGTTCCAGATATTGCCAAACAACGCATTACCACCACGAAACGCCACGATATTCTGCGCCATCTCTTTCGCTAAGTAATGATCGATGCGGTACAGCTGATCTTCGTGGTAGTACCGAGCTGTTCGTGCGATTGCATCTTGAGCAGAAGCAAGGTCAACGCCAAATGGCTTTTCGAACAAAATCTTTACGTTCGGCGTATTTATTCCCGCCGCACCCATAAAGTCGACGATCGAGGTTGCAGCTGATGGCGGCACCGAGAGATACACAATTAGTTGTTCGTCGTCGCCAAGTGCGATAGATTTCTTTAGACGCAAATAATCCCCTGCCTCGGCAAGATCCATAGAGAAAATAGATACCTTATCCGCAAGGTCAGCATCACCCAGTGAGCTAATTAGTAGTTCAGGCACATTCACTTCTCGGCGCGACACACCAATAATTGAGAGGTCATCAAACTCACCTGTTGCATATATTTCTTTCAATGCCGGTAGAAGTTTACGAGTTGATAGATCGCCAGTGATACCGAAGATGAGGAGTTTTGTTTTCATACTTATTTCAGTATACACCTCTACGCAGATTAATTACTATACTAAATATAGTACAGTAGGAATCTGCTCATTTCAATAATTTCATCGCGTATTTAGTTCCATTCTGAACCTGCCGCTCCTGCATACCGCACTCATCAATCAATAGAACGCTAGAAGTTTCGTGCTAACTGACGTCGGACGCCCGTCACATTGAGACGCCAATTATAAAGACTCTTACTCACCCCGTATCTAGCAAGCTCTTCTTCTAGGTCATCTGCTTTATTTATAACAAACAGTGCATTTCTCGTAAGCAAGAGGCTTCCTGCAAACCAATTGGCTTCATCCTCCTGAAGAGCATCGTATGAGCGCATAGAGATACCCTCGCCATAAAGACTCATAGACCCAGAGTCGTGCTCACGAATTATGTGTGCAAGCTCATGCATAAGGTTACTGGATTGTCGCGCTTCAGAATGAGATGGATTAATCACTACAAAGTTTTGCCCTGAAGCCTGTATCGTTGCAGCTGACCATTCAGTATCACCATCCTTGGACAAGTACTTTAATGAATCCTGCGGTAAATGAATGAGATCTTCTAGCTTCAGGATCTGTACATTAAGCTGTGCAGCTAAATCGTATGCCGAAAGTGGCTCGTAGGGCTTCAACCCCATCTTGGTTCGTATGCCCAAAGAGGTGTTTTCACACCACGTCTTAAAACCTCTGACGAAGAGTTTCTCTGAAGATTTCGGAACAGAAAGAATGTTTGTTTCAGCTGGCATATAACTTCGAAACCTACTTGAGCTGGTATTGCTTCTGAACAGCAAGAATAAGCTGCGCTAAGTGATTGGCGGTATCAGGACTCAGCTCCTTGTCGGCGCGAAAATGCGCATGAACAAGACCATCATTCTTCACGTTAGCAGTACTGACGGAAGAACTTGACAACCCGAGAACCGAGCTTGGATCAATGCTTAGCCATTTACATAATTTACCAAAAGTACTAATATCTGGTTGCTTTCCAGACTCGATTCTAGATAGAGTCGCTGGACTGATATCTATCTCCTTGGCAACCTCACGCACTCCACGGGACCCACGCTTATCCTTTATACGGACACTCAATTCTTCCATCAACCACACTCCTTGCTTGTTACTTATTATTATACACGCATGTTTTATACTTGCAACGTTGTTTCATATGTGAGACACTAGTATTCAGTAGGATGACTTACTGAGGTGGGAACCGCAAATAAGTTCAAAAATAAATCGCTATGGGTAGTATAGCATAAACAAATAAGGAAATAGAATATGGGAAAAGGAATCAGAACAACACAAGATAACGTAGAAAAGAAGCTTTCAAAGCTTACGGCTGACAAGAACCTGCTACTTACTGGTGAAGGTATCGGTGGTGACGAAGGGCAAGAGAAAGAGCGTGTTATCAATCAATGTATGGTGAAGTTTAACGTAAGCCTGCAGGATGGGACGGGCACACTTGTCGTAGGTGACGCGGTCACAATGGTACCAGAAGGTTTGGCCGGGGTTCAGCTCATTCGCCAGGGTCGTAAGATCGGTTCTTATACAGGAGACCTCGTATCAACACTAGCTGAGTGCATGCGTGCCGGCTACATCTATAAAGGCGAGGTGATTGAAACGAACGCTTCAAGCGGCTATGTCACTTGTCGAATTCAAGGCTTTGGACGACTGTAATGAATGGGCAGCAGACATTATTTGAGATCCGGCACCCTGATTGTCCATTCGCCCATCTCATAGACCACGATGACACACACTGTGACGTACATATGTTTGAGCCCGACGGTTATGAAGTGATCGGCGATAACTCAACAACGCTTGATGACTGGATGGCCGAAGCTCGAGGTGTGCAGCTGGACGATGTCATTGCGAGAGACATTGTCGTACCACCATTACCAAACTTTATACCGAATGTACCCCGTGGCAATAAACGACTGTACGAGGACTTTTCACCAGAGTTCGTAACCGTAAACCTTGGAAAAATCGTATCAATGGAAAAGTTAAGTGTCGCAAAAAGCCTTACGGAGCTATTAGGCCTGCCGACATCAACAAAAGTTATCATCCAATGCTACGGCAAAGACAGGCTGATCGAAAACATCTGGCCTGTCCGTCACGAGGTGTTCCGAAAACTTGCACAATTACAGCCTTATGCAATCACGTCTGTAAATTACTCTGTATGGGATTCGCAGCCACATGGAGAGCAGCTCTTGAATATTAAACGAGGCCTGCTTACATTTGAGGACTTACAAGAGCTGAACCTTCCAACGATACCCCATATCTATTGGTCGAGTACACAGACGATGCAAGCATGGGCGAAGTGGCTACATCACAACACGGCGGTAAATGTTGTAGCGATCAACCTGCAAACTCTTCGCAAACCCGCTGAATGGACAAAGGCGATGAACGATCTGCGATACTTCATGAGTATTTTACCGCGTGACATCCATTTCTTAATCACAGGACCCCAGGCTGCCGATAGAGTAAAGGAGGTTATTTCAATCTTGAAAAACGTTACCCTTTCGAACGGGTATGCGGCTTACGCAGCAGCTTCACACTATGAGCTACAGCTTGACGATCAAACAATCCGCAGCACCTACACCGACAAAAGTTACGGACAGATCCTGCAAAACAGTATGCGGCTATACGACAGCCTAACCCGAAATGAATGATCTACTTCTCAGATGCTTTTGCCGCATCCCTCCTGGCCTTAAAGCTCTCGTAACGGCTCTGGAAAACATACAGATAGTCAAGTAACGCCTCGACAAAATCAAGAGTTTCCGTAGCATCGTCACGAGATACGGATTGTTTGTTTGCGTGGGCTGCCTGATTTCCTACATCTCGACAAATATCAGCCCAGTCATAAAGCCTACTATCAATAACCGCATTATCACGCATTAATTTCAAACGACTAAAAAGAGCACCCTTGGTATACCCTTGGTCTATAGTAATACCTTCCAGAGTCCGGCGAGCCATAACAGCGGCAGCGGTATAAAGTTTTGATTTCACACATTCGCGTGCTTCTCGATAATCATTCCTGAGATCGCTTGGTATATCTGCGCTGAGCTTTCTTGCCTGTGCCGGATATACTTGGTAACGCTCATCCCATCCATCGGGTGGACATACTTCTGGCCCAAAGTATTCCTGGAGGTACAGGCAGACACCCGTGCAATTCGGACACTGTACACTTGTCCACTTCAATGGAAGATCGCCCGTCTCGGGCACAAAAGAGCTCCACTGCGCTTGCACAGTCATATCAACTACTTTCTCACAATGCGGACATTGCTCAGGAACTGATGCCGGAATCTCTGTATCGGCCATTACTCAACACCTCCTCAAAAAAGTTATAGAATTCTCATATTATGGCACAATATTAGATAACGTACCATGTCTCAAATCTGAACGGACCGAATAACAAACACGCATGGCGTTTATATCTTATGTAAATTAAAATAGCATAAGTGAAGGTATTAAAATCATATGTTGCGTGGGTCCGTAGCTCAGTATAGAGCCGAGAGGATAACACCCTTTGTGTGCGTAAGTATAGAATATTACCGGCCCTACACGGCATAATATTTAGCCACTTGTTCCAATACTGCTACTTAGTCTGTATAGGGTAAGCTATTCTGAGACTTTGGTATAGCTCAGCCGCCACAATCAGTTCACGCCGTATCAGGTTCTAAATGGTTAATAGCATTTCTACCTAAACAATGCACTCAAGCACTCGCGACTCAACACTAACGGCCACATTGGAATTTGCATCAAGAGTGATGATTTCACCATCCGCCTGCACTAATGTTTTATTCACCGTTTTGAGAGAGAATTCATTTACAATATGGTCTTCTTGCACTCCCTGCGTCGAAGCTTTTAGTAATGTCATGATCAGCTGAAGTTTGCTGCGGCGCTCAAAAATTGTCACTTCAAACTTTCCATCAGTCACGCTCGACGGCTCTGACACTGCTAAATACTTAGACATCGTATCGACATTGCTAAAGATGACGCTTTCGTAACGGCGAGGTTGTTCGCCGATCTTTAACTTGACGGACTTCATCGCGAAAAGCGAGCGTACCACCAGCCAAGATTCACGCATGGCATTTAACTTGGTTTTATTTAGCTCCTTTCCTACAAATGGCGTGAGGCCAAACCCAATATATGAATGTGCATACAGCTCAACCTGCTCGCCGTTTGATACGCTATTAATCTTTAGTAGATCAATTTTTGTCGACGTTTGCTGCTCGATCCTATCAAGAAGGTCGTCGCCATGAAGATTTCGATAGTGGTCATTGGCATTGCCCGCCGGCAGCAACCCTGTCGTCGGGTGTGCGCCTTCTTTTTGAGCCCTCATCGCTCCATTAACCACATCATGGTAGCCACCATCGCCGCTTGAAGAAATGATCAATGGGTTTTTTGAGGCCATGGCAATTGAATAGGCCAGCTCTTTGCCGTGACCAATGCGCT
>CAMPKW010000040.1 GCA_946887425.1 uncultured Candidatus Saccharibacteria bacterium
CGCCACTAACGCGTGATGATAATAACATCATCCATCAGGCCGGAATAGAAATTACCCGCACCATAGGCGCCTATGACGGGTGTCGTCAAGTCGAGGCCGGTTGGTAACGGCGCATTGGTATTCGTCGCAACCACTGAGCCATCACGCCACAACTTAAGTGTCCCCACTGTACTACTTGTCTGCGTGAACTCAAGGGCGAGATGATGCCATTTACCGTCGTTGAGCGCTACACTATCTGTCACATGAGCCCAATACCCATTATGCCCGGCGTTTACGCGGCATGACGGTAAATAAAATGCGTCTGACGAGCCATTCGAGGCAGAGATAATATTATTACAGCCGCCCGTTGGCTTCACCCATGCTGCTTTCAGGTAATATGATGGCTGCAACGGGATGGTTGTATTAATACGCGTCGAACCATTAAACGAGAATGAGCGACCAGTGCCAGAAGGCGTGTCGATTGAATATGTCGCCGTTCCCGTGACCGTGCCGGTATTTGCTTTTTCGCTCCTATCTAGCACCGGTGCGCCACTTCCCTGCTCGAAATCGTAATACCCAACCGCGTTCAAAATGTCTGGCGATCGTGCGATCTGCGTCGCGCTCGACATCGCAGCCGACATGCGCGCACGCTCTTGAATGCCGCTATAGGCGACGATAGTAATGGCAGCAAGAATACCAATAATTACAATAACTATAAGTAATTCGACAATCGTAAACCCAGTCCCGCGCTCATGTCGTTTCATTAGCTCTATTAAAACACTTGCGCTTATCCAAGGCAACCCACGTAACTTCCCATGTTTTAGCACAACTCTGCTATGATAAATAACACTATGATCCTACTGGATCCTCTACGCGTGCACGTTTGGACGAGCCAAACCGCTAGCGCCTCAATTAATCATCAAATTACAGGAGTTTTTATGTTAAAACGACGAATTGCCGTACGCGGCGTTGCATATGAAAATGGAAAAATCTTAAGCGTCCTGCATAAGGATCATGACGGGAATCCGGTCAGCTTTTGGGCAATACCTGGGGGTGGGCTCGATCCCGGTGAGTCACTCATCGATGGGCTATATCGCGAAATGATAGAAGAAACAAACATCGCCCCAAAGATTGGCCGGTTACTTTTCGTGCAACAATTTGCATTTGAGAATCGACTAGGTGAAGCAAGAGAAGAGCTTGAGTTCTTTTTCCAGCTGGAAAACCCCGAGGATTATCGAACAGTAAATCTTAGCAAAACAACACATGGCACCCTCGAGCTCGCCGACTGCACCTTCGTTGATCCGCGCCAAACAAATATCATGCCGGCATTTTTCCGAACCATCGACCTTGAGAGTTACTGCACAAGTCATAAACCCGTCTACATGTGGAATGAGCTACCTGCACCCACTACCACTGCCTAGAGACGCTCAATCTCAATACCAAGTACACTGTACTTGCCCTGATCTTCGACGCCATAGTACGCGAGTATTTGTTCGGTAAGCTCATCGGAATCTTGGCCGCCAAACTTACGAGGATCATTGCGGCTAAACATATCGCTAAACGTAGCATAGCGCAGCAGGCCGACTACTTTTGTACGCACGGTTCGCGATGAGTCATCCACATGGTGAAATATAATCTCGTCACCAAGTTGCACCTGCTGGCGCTTGATATCAAAAAGTCGTGACTCAATTGTTTTTCGACCGTCTTCAATCATGACAAATGGAATATCAGATAGTTTCATCGTGTGCTTCATAGCTTAAGTATACCCTTCTCGCAACAGCTAGGACCAATAAAAAAACTCCGCAATTATTTGCGGAGTCCTAGTGTGGCGACAACAGCTTTATACTGTTCAAAGTCTTTACGCTCGAGATACTTGAGGAGGCGCTTCCTTTTACCAACCATCTGGATCAGACCGCGGCGGGCCATGTGATCGTGCTTGTTGGCTTTAAGGTGTTCCGTCACCTCTTTGATACGAGCAGTCAAGATTGACACCTGAGCCTGTGGGCTACCGACGTCGTTCTTTGAAACCTGAGTCAAAGCAATTGCCTGTGATTTGTTCTCTTTAGTAATCATCTCAGTGATTGTACCAACATTTGAGGTGTTTTTCAAGTCCTAGCTAGTGACACCAAAATCAGACAGCGTCTGAGCCTCGGTAATATCCCACTCAGCAATACTCGTACGGCGCAGCTGCGTGCAGTAGGCGCCCGTGCCAAGCGTTGCACCGATATCGCTCGCCAGGCTGCGAATGTAGGTACCGCTCGATACGTGAGTACGGATTTTTAACTCAGGGTACGTGTAATCGACAAGCTCAAGACTAAACACCGACACGGTACGAAGCGGGATTTCCACCTCCTGTCCATCACGCGCCAATTTATATGCGCGTTGACCATCAATTTTAATCGCGCTAAAAATCGGCGGACGCTGCTGAATCTCACCAGTCCACTGTTTCAGCGCCGCTTCAACCTCTTCGCGCGGTGGCTGCACATAAGAAATATCCGTCACCTCGCCCTCTGGATCACCAGTTGTGCTAGTTTGACCAAGGCGAATCGTCGCCTCATAAACTTTATCGAGCTTGGTATAGTGCCCGGCATTTTTACATTCTTTACCAATTACTAAGATCATCAACCCGGTCGCAAATGGATCAAGTGTGCCGGTATGGCCCACCTTTACTTTTTTGCCGGCAGCCTTGCTTAACACCCGACGTACGCGCGCCACTACACCGAAGCTCGTCATCTCGGTAGGCTTGTCGATAAGAATAATTCCGTCTGTCATATCTTACCTAGTATACTAGACTCATGAAAAAGATTATTTTTGGGATCTTCGCCCACCCTGATGACGAAGCTTTTGGCCCAAGCGGCACACTCCTCATGGAAACAAAAGCCGGCACTGAACTCCATCTCATCACACTCACCACCGGTCAGGCAGGAGCCAATCCTGATAATTATCCTGAGCTCGGCACCGTACGCGAGCAGGAGTGGCGCGCAGCCGGTGCTCTACTGGGCGCGACGCACATGCATGATCTTGGATTTAGAGACGGTGAACTCAACAACATTGCCATGCTTCAAGCTGCCGAAAAAATTGAAGCAATTGTCAGCAGTGCAATCGGCAACCATACAGATCCGATTGATATCGAGTTTATGACAATAGACACCAATGGTATCACTGGACATATCGACCATATCGTTGCCGCACGGGCCGCTTGCCTCGTGTTCTATCGTCAAAAAGCAAAGGACAGCCGTTTTAAGCGGATCAGGCTCGCCTGCTTACCTTACGATCACCTACCAGCCGTCAACACCGACTGGCTTTATATGGAGCCGGGTCGCACAGATGCGGAGATAGGAGAAGTGATTGACGCTCGTCACCTGCGCGACGAAATTATTATGATCATGCAGGCACACCACACTCAGCGCGCTGACTATAAAGCGAATCTCACCCGTCAAGGTGAGATGCTTGGCATGAATTACTTCATTGTTAAGACGTAGACTTATTGCCCAGGAATGCGAAACTGTCCAGGGTTTGCCTCTGGTGGCTGTTGCGGAGTTTCCGGCGTAGTCGCCCCTCCGAAAATGTCACCTAGTTTATCAGCTGGCACAGCACCACTCGGGGGTTGCATCGCGCTAAGATCAGGAAGCGGAGGTAGTGGAGGTAGTGTAGAAAAATCTGGCATCGGAGGCATGGCCGGAGCTGGTGCTGGGGCTGCATCAAATGATACCTGAGGATCCGACTGAGGAGCTTCTGCTATCGGCGGATTGTTAAGAGCTGCCTCGACTGCCGCACGAGCTTCATCGTGCTGTGCTCGATTTTGCTGGTCTATATCCGCCAACGTTGGGGCCGACACAGGAGTCGGCTCATCTTGCACCACACTTACGGGCTCAAGTGGCGCAGCATGTGCTGTCGCTTGCACCGAAGGCGCAACAGCTTCAGCGAACGGATCAACCGAAGGAGGCTCATCGTCACCCTTGCTTGCCGCGTTTAACGGTGATTGAAAAGTAGGTTGCGAATCACCAACGTATTCCCCTGCTCCATGGCTCAGAATTGTTCGATTACGATCATCTTGCTCTTCACGACGGCGATCATCGGCCGCCTGTTCGGTTGTCGCATTGAGTGTACCGCCAAGCTGCGGCTCAGATGACTGAGGCTGCCAATTACTTACTGCGCCGCTCAACGGTTCCGCTTCAGCCGCTTGTGCCACCTCATCGGTCGCACTCGCAATATCTTGTTGCAGCTCGGCAACTGACGGTAAATCAGCAGGAGTTGCCGCCTTAGTAGCCTCGAGTTGTTCGGCGAGCTGGTCTTCAGCTACGCGCGCAGCTTCTTCTTGCTTTTCGGCAATAACCTCGGCGCCCACCGTCTCAATGTCACCAGATTTCTCGTGTGAAATCGAGAGCGAACCATCATCCTTCTTTTTTGGAGTCGGTTTTTTACTCTCAGAGGCTGCCTTATTAAGCTTGGTTGACTGACCCTCTTCAAGATTGGTCGTGCCATCGCTACTAGTCGATGAGGCGTCTGTGTCGTCATCCTTTGGACCAATTTCATGAGCCTCTTGGAGTTTTGCAGCAATGAGCTGCTGGTTAGCGCCGGCCGCCATAAGTTGCGCTGCCATTGTCATCACCCGAGAAGACGTGCGATTATTGCTGAAACGATCAGTAGCAGCGACAATACCCGTCAAAAATGCAGTCGCCGTCTGCTCATCAAGGCCTGCTTTTTCAGTTTTAATAGCTTCGCTTAGCCCTACGAGCATCTCGCTCAGGCTACTTGCGTTGTCATCGTGCCATGCTAGGCTCCCTAGGTCACTGACTTCGTCGCCTGCAGTAAGAGTTGCTACCGTTGCATCGTGCAATATCCGCCCATGAGCGGCAAGTGCAGTGTCAAGATGATCTTTATTCTTCACTCCCAGTGCAATTACGAGCTCCACGTTGTAGTCACCTTGACTAAAATCAAGATCCTCACTGCTAATTGTCGTGCGGTACGGTGTAATGAAAATCTTTACGACATCGCCTTCTACCTTATAGCGCAGATGGTCAGCCTTTTCCTTGTCGAGCGCAATAATAAAATCGCGTAGACTGTCGACACTGTTTTCAAATGTCTTTTGAGGGTCAAGAAACGTAATAGCTGGGGGCAGCTCACCACTTACGACAGCTGTGGCGTGCTTGTTCAACTTATTAAGCAATAACGTCAAGCCAAGTGCGGCCGACAACTCATCGACAGAGGGGTCAGTACTTACAGTCACTAAAATATTGGTCGAACTCTTGATTCGCTCAACAATCTGCTGCTTGACGTTGGTCCCTTCGTTCATGTGGATGATTTCCTAATTTAAGTATACGTGTTTATGTTTTTTAGAGTTTGCTGTCACTATACCATAAGTAGTTTCACATCGTCAACAAGGCTACCTACTTTACTTTTTACCATTTTTCCCCTATAATCACACGTTGATTGTATATATAAATCTTATAAGCAAAAGGAACATCATGCCAATCATCAAATCAGCCATCAAACGAGCTAAACAAACTATCGTTCGCCGCGAGCGCAACGTTGGTATCAAGCGCGATATCAAAGAAGCAACGAAGGCATTTCTTGCCAAGCCATCTGCCGAAACCCTTTCAAAAGCACACAGCGAACTTGACACTGCTGTTAAGAAAAAGTTGCTTAAGAAAAACACTGTTGCTCGTCGCAAAGCTAGCCTTGCGAAGGTCGCTAAAGATGCTGGCGTAAAGCTTGCGACAGCTAAAAAAGCTGCCGCTCCGAAGGCTGCTGCAAAACCAGCTGCTGCTAAAAAGCCAGCTGCAA
>CAMPKW010000041.1 GCA_946887425.1 uncultured Candidatus Saccharibacteria bacterium
TGCTGCATTACTCGTGTTTAATACCCTTAAAATCCTACGTGAAGCAGTTCAGATATTGCTCGAAGGAACGCCAAAAGACTTAGATATCACTGCCGTCACTCGAGCAATCGCCGAAACCGACAACATATTATCCGTGGACGATATGCACGTCTGGGCAATCCGCTCGGGCTATAACGCTCTTAGCTGTCACATCGTCATTGATGAAGCCGAACTTAAGAATAGTCGCGTGATCGTAGAAAACACCAAGCGCCGGTTGTTAAAGGATTTCAACATTCATCATGCGACGATTGAAGTTGAACTAAAGGATTGCGTGACTCACGAAGACCACGAGAAGCACTAGGAGGGGAGCGTGGAGCCTCTGATGTATCATGACCTATCACGATGTAGACTGACGATTAAACAACTCTGATGATAAAGCGCCGACATAGGTCGGTGCTTTTTTAGTACCCTACGAGATTCGTTCACGCGGTGTATCGTGGGCTTAATTTTACATTTTACATATACCCCCATAGGGTATATACTAACGACATGAACGAAGCTCTCAAGAAACGCACCAGCCACCGTACTAATATTATTAAAGGCCAGATCGAAGGTCTCCAAAAAATGATCGAAACCGACACCTATTGCATGGATATCCTAACGCAAAGCTTGGCGATTCAACGCTCGCTAGCATCGCTAAGTAAGCTTGTGCTCGAGAACCATATCACGACACATATCACCGACATGCTCGGCTCAGCAGATGAAGCAGAGCGCGAAAAGGCTCAACAGGAGCTCCTTAGTCTCTATGAACTAAACAATATACGAGGTAAGTAATATGGATCACTCACCTCATAAAACAGTCCCAGATATTGAAGCAAGCACAGCCTACGTCTGCCCGATGCATCCCAGTATAACGTCCGACAAACCCGGTAGATGTTCGGAATGTGGTATGAATCTGGTGGCCACAAAAAAGCAACTATCGCCAAAAGACCACGAACATATGAATCATGACGAACACGCTGGTCACAATCCAAATATGTTCAAGCAAAAGTTTTGGCTTAGCCTACTACTGACGATTCCGACACTTGTATTTTCACACACCGTCCAAAGTTGGTTTGGTATCAATTTTATGTTGCCAGGGAGTGAATACATCCCAGCTACTTTTGGTATTATTATCTTTTTCTATGGTGGACTCGTCTTTCTCAAAGGCGCCAAGGTGGAACTGGCCGGTCGCCAACCTGGTATGATGACACTTATTTCGATGGCCATTACCGTCGCGTTCGGCTATAGTCTGGCTGTCACTCTTAAGTTAGTGAATGGCATGGACTTCTGGTGGGAGCTGGCCACGCTAGTGACAATTATGTTACTGGGGCACTGGTTGGAAATGGCCAGTGTGCAAAATGCCCAAGGTGCTCTCAAAGAACTAGCAAAATTACTACCAGACGAAGCTGAACTAGTCGGTGGTAAAACCGTGCCTGTATCCGCATTAAAGGCTGGAGACCTTATTCTTGTACGTCCTGGCTCGAAGGTTCCAGCCGATGGCGAAGTGACCAAAGGCGAGTCTGACGTTAACGAATCAATGCTCACCGGTGAATCAAAAGCAGTCAAGAAAACTGTTGCATCCCAGGTTGTAGCGGGCACAATTAATGGCAGTGGAGCACTGACGATCAAGGTAACCAAAATTGGCGATGACACCGCTCTCGCAGGCATCATGAAATTGGTTGCCGATGCTCAAGGTAGCAAGTCGAAAACACAAATCTTAGCCGACAAGGCTGCATTTTATCTAACCTTTATAGCGATCGGCGCGGCGCTTGTGACGTGGGTCGCATGGGCACTAGCCGGAGCTTCAATAGGGTTTATACTCGAGCGTATTGTCACCGTTCTCGTCATTGCTTGTCCGCACGCACTCGGCCTAGCTATTCCACTCGTTACAGCCATCTCTACTACCAAAGCCGCCAGTAGCGGACTACTTGTTCGGCAGCGCATGGCACTCGAAGCCGCCCGTAATGTTGACATTGTACTGTTTGATAAAACCGGTACACTCACCAAGGGTGAACAGGGTGTAGTAGATATTGTGACAGATGGTGACAATACGGCGTTGCTTGCTCGTGCTGCTGCCGTCGAGGCCGAATCGGAGCATCCTATTGCTCGGGCAATCGTTACTGCAGCCAAAGAACAAAACGTTACTATTCCTGAAGCGTCAAGCTTCTCTGCTTTGGCGGGACGCGGCGCGAAAGCAAGTCTTGCAGGCAAACTAGTATACATCGGTGGCCCGCGAATGATTGAAGATCGAGACGCGTCGATGTCGATGAATATCAAACAAGCGGCAGCTAAAGCCTCGGAAGAAGGCAAGACTGTCGTCTACGTCATCGAAAATGCCCGCGTCACCGGCGTCATCATGTTAGCCGATGTGATTCGCGAGGAGTCCAAAGAAGCGGTGGCGACGCTACAACAAATGGGCAAGCGCGTTGCGATGCTGACCGGTGATAGTGAAGGTGTTGCATTATGGGTGGCCAAAGAACTCGGAATCGATGAATATTTCGCCGAAGTCCTGCCAGAAAATAAAGCCGAAACGGTCAAACAGCTACAGGCCGATGGTAGTAAGGTTGCAATGGTAGGAGATGGGGTTAATGACGCACCAGCCTTAACTCAGGCAGATATTGGCATAGCCATTGGCGCCGGTACTGATGTCGCTATTGAATCGGCAGGCATTGTACTGGCGTCAAGCGATCCGCGTGGCGTCGCCAAGATTGTCACATTATCCAAAGCAACTTACCGAAAGATGCAACAAAACCTTGCCTGGGCGACTGGCTACAACGTGCTCGCTATCCCGTTAGCTGCCGGTGTCACAGCAGCACTCGGATTCGTACTCAACCCTGCCATCGGTGCCGTGCTCATGTCAATCTCAACCATTCTCGTCGCTATTAACGCACAATTTCTCCGTCGCGTTACGCTTTAGGTATAATAGATAGAGTATGAAAAGACTTATTAATATAATTCTTGCATCACTCGGGACGATCCTACTCCTAGGTATCAGTCAGTTTAGCCCCGTATCTGCTCTACAAGAACATAGCAAGATGCTTACACATGGCCAAGGGAAATCAATGAGTTATGAACAGCACTGCTCGCCATCCTGCCTGAGTACACAGGTAAAAAAAGAAGATTTACTACGCGAAATAAATAAAAAGAATAATGAAGATGACGAACCTCAGCCTCCATATTACCTTCAATTTTCACGCCTCCCTATAGATAGCTTTGCTGTACAGTCTTCTCGACCTTCGAACCCGGAGGTTTCTTCGAAAATACCGCTCTATAGACTATATGGGGTCGTCCGTAGATAAGAATTGTCGATAAATTACAGTTACATTTAATTTATGGAGAATTTATGAATAAACGAACTATTATTTTGCTTATTACTGTCGTGATTATTGGTGGAGGGGTCGCAGTTTATGCGCTGACTCGCCCAAATCCATCGACAGATACGCCAGGTATGAGCCACGGTGATATGTCTTCAGCGCCTACGGAGCCGGCCCAACCAACAACTTCGGCAACCTACGAACAGTACGTGAACCTGAAGGGCGAAGACTATGACCGAACATTCCTCATGAATATGATGGCACATCACCAAGGTGCCGTTGATATGGCAAACCTCGCAGCGTCCAAGGCTAAACGCCAAGAGATTAAAACGTTAGCAAACGGCATCGTACAGGCACAAACGAGTGAAATTACCCAAATGATTGCGTGGCAAAAAGAATGGGGATATACATCGATGTCCAGCGACAATACGATGGATCATGGTGCAGCGAGTGACATGTCGACTATGACGAGCGAGCTTCAAAATCTTAGCGGTGATGAGTTTGACAAAAAATTCATCGAACTCATGATCCAACATCATCAATCGGCCATCGATATGGCAAAACCGGGCGCAAATAATGCCTCTCATCAAGAGCTCAAAAATCTCACCAATGCGATCGTTTCCGCCCAAACGAACGAAATTCAACAGATGCAACAGTGGCAACAAGAATGGGGATATTAAGTACAGATTAATATCCCACCTGCGTGAGGATGGTTACCATCCTCACGCAGAGATGGAACAGCGGTAGACGTTTAAGCCGTCGTGAGTTAGCGCTATAATAGTAGGAGGGAGGAGTTATGAATATGTCTATCTTCGCGCAATATTATTACCCGATGATACATAGTCAGTATTGGGAAGCGAGCATGATTATCATGATGTTCTTAGGGCTCTTGTTCGCCGCTCTTATTGCCGTCATTCTAATCCATGCACTAAAACATCGGGGTGCCCATAATACCCACAGAAACGATCCACTCGATATAGCAAAAGAGCGCTATGCGAAAGGCGATATAAGCAAAGAGCAATTTGAGCAGATCAAGACTGACCTGTCTCATCATTAGTCCGGGTATTATCATTCGATCTCTTTTGGTATTGATCTTTTTGTTATCGATGCCGGTCGTTTGTCAACTTGCACCTCTATATACTTCTTCGTCATTGATGAAGCCGAGTTGAAAAATAGTTGTAGTATCGTAGAACGAGCAAAGGCTATGTCGGCACGCGCAAAAGCGAGACCCATCTTTTCAGTCGCTGCCACTTAGCCTCTTTTTATTGGAGAGATCGGAGTCTTATGTGACCGCTCTAGCCTCGGACAACTCATCACCAGCCTCCTTGATCGCATGACTTCTTCTTGACTTACGAGTAGGGTGTGGTTTCTTCGCTAGTATGGCTTGTGGTTTTGTCGACGATACCTCTTCTGGCTTTTTAGCGTACAGCTCCCGTGACGACTGCATAACCCGTTTAGCGATCGACTTACTGCCAGCATCTTCAATGATAATAGTCACGCCGGACATAGGCTCTTGTGCATGAACAGCAGAGATACGTACGTAGTACGAATAGGCTGGAAGGTTGGCAATCTCACCCTGCTTAATAAAAGGCGTAAAAAGCGGTAGGACGAGCCGCTCATCCGCGGGGCTGCCGGAACGAAAGCATACAACTGTGCCGACGTTTGCAAGGATGATATCAACAAGACGCTGTTCATTTTGTTGTGAGGTGGATTGCTCCGCCATCGTCAGGAAGAGTTTATACTTCCGTGCCTCTGATAGCATCTGTACAAAGCTAATTGTCGCAAAGTTTTGAAATTCATCGACATAGAGATAGAAGGGTAGGCGTGATCCCGCACCTATCCGAGCACGACGAAGCGATGCGAGCTGTAGCTTTGCGAGCACCATTGTTCCGAAGAGAGTAGACGTGTCCTCGCCAAGAATACCTTTCGAGAAGTTGCAGATAAGAATTTTACCATCGAGAATATCATCAAAATTTATCGTAGACTTCTCTTGCTCTAAAACTCGCTTTGCTGATCCGGAGAACAAAAACCGCCCGATTTTGGCCGTAATACCAGCAACCATTTTTACTCTTTGAAAATCACCAGCCTTACCAAGCTCATTTTTCCAGAAATTCTTGAGGTTTTTGTCTTCAAGCGTCTTTAGTACATCCCGCCGATAAACAGGGTTATTTAGGAGTTCAAATATTGTGAACAACGTCGAGTTCTCGAGCGTGAGAGCGGTCTGTATCGTATTTCGCAGGACGTATTCGATTCTATGTCCGCCACTATCGTCGTCGGAAAATATCTTACGCAGTACAGATATAGTCGACTCGGTGATAATATCCTTCTCGCGCAGGAGGTCGTCGCCCTCAAGCCCTTCAGGTAGCTCCAGCAAATTCAC
>CAMPKW010000042.1 GCA_946887425.1 uncultured Candidatus Saccharibacteria bacterium
TACTGCAACGAAACCTCGCATGTATCGTTTCATATTCACACCTCCGTATTACACTTGGTATGTCTTCGTTATACAACAACTTATTTTTCTCGACAATAGCAAAAAATAGTATATTCGTATCTTATGAGAAGGGTAAAACAAAATGTGTTATATGTGAGAATCTTCACATACCATGGCTATGTTTAGGCCTATTCTAAGTATGTATTTAAATGCGAATGCGTGGAGAGGAGCGACATCATGTGGAGTTATCCAAAACCATCAATGTACCGTCAAAGAAAAAACGGCGTACATCGCAGCTCTTACTTTTTAACAAGAAGTAAATCCGTCGCGGCCCTGCGTGTCGGCATACCACTGTTTGTCCTTGCTATGGCCTCGACATTAGGATGGTACTCAAGTTCCGTATCGAAGCCCGCAACAACTGCAGACGTAACGCACGAAGAGACCCCGATCGATACCCGGCAGATTGAGTCGCCAAAGCCAGCTACCACCGATTCTACAAATGCAATCGATACTAACTTGGAGGTAACGCAAATGGATAATGCTCAAAAACCTGTCACTGAAACAAAACTCAATATAAATTCAGAGCCAGTGGTGATTCCGGAGAGCGGAACGGTCCATAAGGTAATCCAGGACGAGAACGGCACAACAACGGTTGATATTAAGGTTGACTCACAAACAAACGGGTCAAGTGAAAATAGCACATCAATGAATATCGAAGTGAATTCAAGTAATGAAGTTGAATCAAACGTAGGAGCAAAAGAGGGGCCATAAGCGCCTCTCTTTTATGTGGTCGCTCGACTTAGAGGGATTGTCGTCTTTCCAAGTCGGGTGAACACCCGAAAGTACTATTTATAACCAAAGGAGGACAAAATGAAAACGAAGAAAACAATAGGTGCCGCAGTGCTCTCGCTGAGCCTCTTAGTTGGTCTTAGTGGCTTTGCAGGTGCAGTCGATGGCTCTATAGAAAATACAGGTCCACGTTCATACAACACTGTCAAAAGTGAAGTTGAGCGTAAAATCAGAGTTTGGAATGACAATGATTTGAGGCTTGATAACGACAACTACCAGCGCGCCTACACTGGTGATGCTAGGACAACTGGCAATACCACGGGTGGCGATGCAAGATCTGGCAATGCTTCAAACGCGAACGCATTGAATGTAACAGCAACTGTTGACAACTCTGCTTCAGCTGACGATTGGGCGGATGTAGTCGGTGGTGCTGGTGGTGGCGGTGAAAGCTCAGGAACTATTGAGCAGACAGGCCCTCGATCTACAAATAAAATTACCATTGAAGATACAACTGATGTTCGCATCAACAATGACAACAACATCAGGGTCTACAATGATAACAACCAACGTGCATCATCTGGTGACGCCCGAGTTTCAGGCAACACAACTGGTGGTGACGCGACAACTGGTAACGCAACCAACACCAATACGACAACAGTTAACCTGACTGTTCGTAACTAATAGGTGACAAAGTGATCATATCGTAGGTATGACATGGATGCATTCGGGGAGAAAGATCTGCGGGATTCTCCCCGACCTAGAATTTATTTTTCAGCAGCAACTGTAATCGGAAGGAGTGTATTATGCGGAACCATAAAAATATCATGCGAGTCTGTTTACTCTACAGCTTCGCTCTCATTATGGCAACTAGCTATCCACTCGCTGCATTTGCTGCTACGACGGATCCGTCAACTACGTCGAGCACAGTGACGCCGGCTCCGGCGACGCCAAAAGAATCGTATACATTTAATCCTGAAACAAATCGTTGGGATAGTAATAAATGGAAATATGATGCAGCCACGGGCACGTATCAGCGACCGCCAGCACCCGAGTCTCCTATCATGACCACGCCTGAAACACCTATAGTTGCAGGCGATCAACATCCTGCAGTGCCGTCAGGTACTTCAAGCACGACAACGACAGTCGACCAGCCAACTGCTTCGTCTAGTACTACTCAGCAGTCAACTATCGTAGTTGATAATAATCTGACTTCCCAGGCCCAGACCGGTAACGCTGGTGTCATAATGAACACAACTGGAGGTAATGCTAAGAGTGGTGACGCGCTAGCAACAACAACCGTGGTTAATGCGGTGCACTCAACAGTCCAGGGAGATACGGCGGGTGTAGCGCATTTTACAGCCGATATTCACGGTAATGTCGTCGGAGATATCACGCTTGGCCCAGCCCTGGATAGCGCCATGGCCAACTCCGCGGATGGGTCAACAAAGACTGTATTAAACGCCAGTCAATCAACAAATTTGACGAATAACATTTCGCTCGGAGCAGCCAGTGGCAACGCGGATGTTATTAACAATACGACCGCGGGCAATGCTACGACAGGAACTGCAAATACAGTTGCCAATGTCATCAACCTTATTAACTCAATCATTGCCGCCAATAAGTCATTCGTAGGTACCATTAATATTTACGGCAAACTTGACGGTGATATTTTGATCTCACCGACCTTTATTCCACAGCTACTAGCAAGCAATGCCCCGACAGCCGCAAACGCGACGGACTCAACCACTGTTCTCAACGCTAGCGATACCCAATCGATCATAAATAACGTCACACTAAATGCAGCAAGCGGTAGTGCAAATGTGCTGGATAATACGACTGCTGGAAATGCCACTACCGGCACGGCGGCGACCAATCTTACTATCCTAAACTACACCGGTCAGCAGGTGGTGGCGAGCAATAGTCTGCTTATTTTCGTCAACGTACTTGGTCGTTGGGTTGGACTTATCGTAGACGCGCCAGTTGGAGCGACTGCGGCCGTCCTTGGAAATGGCGTCACGAGCCACACTTCGAGCGGTAGTCAGCAGGTCAATGCAAGTTCGGATGCTGCTATTACAAATAATATCGATCTCGCCTCCCTCTCTGGTGATGCGACCGTTCAGGGCAATACCCGTGCGGGCAATGCGACGAGCGGTAACGCAACGGCCTCGGCGAACATCGCCAATATTAGTACAAGTAGCTTCAGTGTATCGGATTGGTTCGGCATCCTCTTTATCAACGTCTTTGATACATGGCTGGGGAGCTTTGGAATTGATACGGCTAACGGCACAGTTACGCCGATAACTGGTGGCACGATTCCGCCAGTAGATAACAAGCCGGTGGTTAGCGCATCAGTGCCGCAGTTTGGATTTATACCACGACAATCATCTACACAGCCACAATCACAGTCGACGAGCGCAGCAGCGACAGTCGAATCCGTAGACGAGAGTCCAGTAGCCGAAGTAGTCAGTACCATAGCAACCAAACCAGCTGCAATCATCGAAGGTGAGACAACAGCACCTGTGATTATATCTGAAGGTTCTCAGCCAAACTCATCATCTGCAATATTTATCATAGCCAGCCTCATCGGTGCCACGGTTGCAGCGGGCGTCGGACTCTATCGTAGGCAGGATATGTAAATAAAAACCATCACTAAGGCTCTTTCGGTTGTGAGTATAATCACAGTATTGAATTGATTCTTATCACGAGATAGTTTGCCACGCCAAGCTACATTATTAAGGGACATAGCACGTCATTGAAAATGTAGAAACGGCAATTCGCCCGGATGAATATATGGACGCATTCAAGCAATTTCTCTTACAATACCCCTGCCAAGCATATAAAAAAGGTGAAACTATTCTTCTGCGAGGTGACAAGCCGAAGCATCTTTTCATAATCGAGTCTGGATTCGTAAAGACCTATACTATTACCGCCAACGGAGATGAACGGCTTGTCTCAATTGATAGCAAAGGCGAGGATTTCCCGATTGGCTATGCATTTGACCTTATTGAGGCATCGCAATATTTTTACGAAGCGTTTACTCGTTGTACGATCCGACTCGTGCCGCGGGAAAAGTACCTTGAGCACTTACACGCAAATGTTGAAAGTATGTATAAGCGTCAGGTTCGTATGACAATTTTGCTTCTTTCGACACTTTCACGAGTTCATGCTCTGGAGCAATCAAGTGCAAGCGACAAGATCGCACACACCTTACTCTATATGGCCGATCAGCTTGGAGTGATTTTGAGGCCATATAATACCCGGCTTAAAATATCCGTGACGCAACAAGAGATTGCTGATTCACTTGGCTTGACTCGTGAGACTGCCAATATTGAGCTCAAAAAACTTGAGATGATGAAGTTGATTGCTCATTCGCGCAAGAGCTATGTGCTGCATATGGAGCGTTTGCATAAATATCTAGAAGATAGGTGAGATGCTCGCTCTCTGCGCTTTTTGCTTAGCACTCTGGACAGCTAAGTGCTAATTATCTATAATAATAAGTAATGAGCAAGCGTGATTACTACGAAATACTAGGTCTACAAAAAGATGCCTCTGATGACGAAATCAAGAAGGCATTTCGAAAAGCTGCGGTAAAATATCACCCCGACAAAGAAGGTGGTGACGAGACAAAGTTCAAGGAAGCAAGTGAAGCTTACGAAGTGCTGAAAGACAGTGCGAAGCGACAGCGCTACGATCAATTTGGGCACGCTGGAGTCGGTGGGGCTTCTGGCGGTGGCGCAAGTGGTAACCCGTTCGAAGGTTTTGGTGGCTTTGGTGGACAAAATGTACACTTTGACTTTGGTGATGGTGGGCTTGGTGATATCTTTGGCCAATTCTTTGGCGGTGGTCAACAGCGCTCGCAAGGTCCGACCCGTGGTCGTGACGTCGAAGCGAGCATCCAGCTGACTTTCGAGGAGGCTGTGTTTGGTGTAGAGGAAAAGATTACTCTTGATATGGACGATGAATGTAGTCATTGTCACGGTACTACTGTAGAGCCAGGCCATGACATGAAAACCTGCCCAACGTGTAAGGGTGCAGGTCAGCAAACTCGCATTATGAATACGATGTTTGGGCAGATCCAGCAGGCGGTCACCTGTGAAACATGTCAAGGGCGCGGAAAAGTGCCAGAGAAAGTTTGTACGGTGTGTCGCGGCCGAGGAACGGAGCGTCGCAAGCAGGCAATCACCCTTAAGGTGCCAGCTGGTATTGATGACGGTGCAACAATCCGCCTCAAAGAGCGCGGCGAGGCTATTGGTGGCGGAGCGAAAGGTGACCTGTATGTTCATGTTCGGGTGCAGGCGCATAAGAAGTTTACCCGTGAAGGTGATATCATTCTTTCCGAAGAGCATGTCAGTATGATCGATGCCGCCCTGGGAACTGAAATTGACGTCGATACGGTTGATGGTGCTGTGCGCATGAAGGTTACGGCCGGTACACAAAGTGGAACTGATTTTAAGCTATCGAATCACGGTGTGCCACACATGCGCTCATCGGCCCGTGGCCCGCATATTGTCAGTATTATTGTCGATACGCCGACCAAGCTAACAAAAAAGCAAAAAGAGCTGCTCGAACAATTCGAGGGAACCAAAAAACGAAGTATTTTTTAGCTCTAGATTCTCCAACCTGCTTAAGGTATTCTTAATATAGTTTAAGGGGAATACTATTATGG
>CAMPKW010000043.1 GCA_946887425.1 uncultured Candidatus Saccharibacteria bacterium
TTTGTGTCGAAACACGGCCAAGTGGTGCCTGTGATGCATCGATAAGGATCCATCGGCGATTAACCTCGCTTGGTTTTTGTGAGTAAGTTTTTGCGTTAACCATAATTACGCCTTAGCCTCCTCTTTAGGTGCGGCTTTTAGCTCATCGACAAAGCCGATAGTAGCCATCTGTGCACCGTCACCGATACGTAGACGAGTACGTTCAACACGAACGTGACCGCTAGTACGACCAGTGAGCTGTGGAGCGATTTCATCAACGAGCTTGAAGGCAGCTGCTTGTGTAGACAAGGCAGCAATTACCTGGCGGCGGTTGTGAAGATCACCCTTTTTAGCTTTAGTAATAACTTTTTCTATATAACGCACTAGCTCTTTAGCTTTTGGAAGCGTTGTCTCGATCTTGCCATGCTCGACGAGACTCGTTGCCAAGCCTTTAAGTAGCGCGCGGCGCTGGTCGCGTTCACGACCAAACTTGCGCCCTTTGTAACCGTGTCTGTGCATTACAGTTCAAGCTCCGCTAGTTTATCTTTAACTTCATCAAGTGCTTTGCTTCCAAAGCCCTTTAGTTCGCGTAGGTCTTGCTCGGTAAGTGTTACCAAGTCGTGAACCGTACGAATATCATTGTTTACAAGTGCATTTGCTGTACGAGCAGTAAGGTTCAACTCTTCGATTGAAGTGTTAAGCTCACTAGCTTCGTCTTCAGCAATTTGACCAAGTGCAGGTGCAGCCTCAACGGTTGTTGAACCAGCAAGTGCAGTGTATTGGTTTACAAGGATTGCTGATGCTTCTTCAAAAGCGTCACGTGGGCTGATTGAGCCGTCAGTATCAACTGTAAGAAGTAGCTTATCAAGGTTAGTCTCTTGACCAACACGAGTATTATCAACTTTGTAACGAACGCGGAGCACTGGACTAAAGACAGCGTCAAGAGCGATCATGTCGCTGTGAAGGCGAGATTCGCTTGACTCTTCGATAGTACGGTAGCCGCGACCAGCTTCAACAACGAGGTCGAAGATGATTGATTTTTTAGGATCATCGATAGTTGCGATAACCTGCTCTGGGTTAACAATCTCAACATCAGCAGATGCAGTGATATCACCAGCAGTAATCACACCAGCGCCTTTTTTCTCAAGACGAAGCTCGATTGGCTGATCAGTGTGTACTTTTAGACGAACGTTTTTGAGGTTAAGCATGATGTCAACGACATCTTCCTTAACACCAGCAACAGTCGTAAACTCGTGAGTTGCACCTTCGATACGAAAAGCAACGATTGCAGCACCTTCGATACTTGAAAGCAGCACACGGCGAAGGCTATTGCCTAGGGTGTTACCGTAACCAGCGTGAAGTGGTTCAACAACGAATGTTGCGCTCGTAGCTGAGTGCTCATCGATATTTGCAAGTGCAGGATTGTGAATAACTTTTGACATAGTGTAGGCTCCTTACCCTTAACGTGAGTAGTACTCAACGATTAGCTGTTCATTAATGTCGGCTTCTGCTTCTTCACGTTTAGGAAGACCAGTGATATCAATCTTAAGCTTCTTAGCGTCGCTCTTGAGCCAGCTAAGTGGAGCCTGAACAGAGTTCTTCACTACGTCATCGATTTGACTAAAGTAACCAGATTTAACACTCTTTGGACGAACGACGATTTCATCACCTGCTTTAACGCGGATAGATGGAATGTCAACACGACGACCATTAAGGATAAAGTGGCCATGGCCAACCAGCTGACGCGCAGCACGGCGGCTTGTAGCAAATCCAGCGCGGTATACAGCGTTGTCGAGACGAAGCTCGAGAAGCTGTAGCAAGTTTTCACCCGCTAGACCTTCTTTGCGGCGAGTTGCTTCGTTCATTAGACGAGCAAATTGCTTTTCAAGAAGACCGTAGGTGCGGCGAACTTTTTGCTTTTCACGTAGCTGAGTGGCGTAAAGGCTTTGCTTGCCCTGACGACCATGTGCGTGCTGACCTGGAATGCCAGATTTCTTTGCCATGATTTTGTGCGCTTTAGGATGGAGCGCATAGCCCTCACGACGAGACTGTTTGACAATTGGAGAAGTATCTCGTGCCATATTAAGCCCTTCGTGCCTTTCGAGGACGAACGCCACCGTGAGGTACGCCAGTCACATCTTTAATGCTATCTACGGTAATTTCGAATGCACCCATTGCACGAATCGCTGCATCACGACCAAGACCTACACCCTTAACGAATACGTCAACAGATGATAGACCGTGTAGTGATTTCACGAGTTCGGCTGCTTTTTCAGCAGCAACTTGCGATGCATAAGCTGTACCCTTTTTGCTGCCACGGAATCCGCAGGCTCCAGCGCTAGCTGCCGCAAGTACATTACCTTTTTTGTCAGTGAACGTAACAATAGTGTTATTGAACGTTGCCTGAATGTGCAGTTGACCAGAAGGAACTGATCGGCGCTGCTTCTTACGAGTTGTCGTTTTTGCTTCTGCCATAATCTATATTCCTTTCTACGTCTTAGACGCTGCCTTCTTTTGTGTACCGCCCACTGCTACTGCTTTACCCTTACGAGTTCGTGCGTTCGTTCGGGTTCGTTGACCATTTACTGGGAGACCAGATTTGTGTCGTAGACCGCGATAGGCGTTTACATCCTTTAGACGCTTAATATTATTTGTCACCAAGCGCTGTAGGTCGCCTTCCACGGTATAATCAGAATCGATTATTTCGCGAATACGTTGTTCTTCAGCCTCGGTGAGATCTTTCACCCGAGTGGTCGGCTCAACTTTTGCCGCCGCAAGGATGGTCGATGCGAAGTGTGGACCGATGCCGTATACATACGTCAAAGCGATCTGCACTTGCTTTTCAGATGGGATTACAATCCCAGCGATTCGAGCCATGCTTAACCCTGCCTTTGCTTATTCTTAGGTTTTTTCTTGTTGATAACCCTCAGTATGCCTTTACGGCGTACAATTTGGTCATCCGGACTAATTTTTTTGACACTTGCACGAACTTTCATAAGCGTTCAAAAACTCCCGTTTTTCCCTTTAGTTTAATCTCTCATGCGGAAACTGATTCTGCCCTTAGTAAGATCGTAAGGGGTCAACTCAACTTCCACCTTATCGCCTGGAACAAGTCGGATATAATGCTTACGCATCTTACCTGAAATGTGGGCGATAATACTATGACCGTTCTCCAATTCAACCTTAAATTGAGTATTAGGCAGTGCTTCCACTACCTTACCTTGCAATTTGATTACTTCTTTTTGACTAGCCATAAGTTACAGTAGTAGATTATACACTACTAGAGGCCGTGCGTAAAGCACTTTTAGAATAATGCCCGTTGGGCGTGATCCCGTGGAACGTTTACAATAATTCTATTGTACCGCATGGGAGCTATTCGTCAAGATTCAACCCATCTCTCAAACTTCAACACCTTGAAGTCTCAGAGATAAGGACAGAGAGAAAATTCACTGACCTCATCCCACCCACCCGCAGGGGGTTTTGGTTAGATCAGCTATTCTTGACCAGCGTCAAAATGGGACGCGGAGATACAGGAAGCGAGGGGATGATAAACCCAAAGTTTAGTGCGCGCACATCACACGGATCTACGATAACCACTCGCCCAGCATACTCCGACAACCTTAGCTGCAGAGTTGATCTTACTCGCTCTAACCCAAAGTAACTCAGGTTAACTTGTAGCGAAAACTCGTGCCATTCCTCGAGCAGCAAGGTATCGACCAACTCGGCCAACGTTTTACCGTTAAGGCTACGCGCCAGACTTTCTGGTGAATCGGACGCTCTCACGCCCAATCCATCCACGATGTCATCTACGAGCAGTGTAACACCCTCCTGTTCGACAGCACGGTACTTTTGAAGGTAATCATTTACCTCGCCGCGCATCTTCTTTCGCACTCCTTTAGCTTGCACAGTCATCACGTTCGCTCGACTCAGCAAGCTTAACGACAACTTCGCCAGACTCCTCGACGGCCATAACCCTTTTTGTCAGTGGCCGCTTCTCATTAAAGTAGCGAACGATATACTCAGCGAGCTCTTTCGAACCGTGAGGATACTTGAGACGCTCTTCGCGAAGTAATATCGAAAAAGCCCCAAGCATTTGCTCGCTCACAAGAACGACTTTTTGTCGCACAAGATGTAGGATAAATCGCTCCATCTCATCGTCGGTTGCCAACTTATCGGCACCGCCATCGTAGTCTTGAAGTGCAGAAAATACCATCCGATGAAGGCAATGGTTAACGTGCGCTTCGAGCATTGCATGGACCATTCGATCACCCTGGAGCTTTACGTACTTGAAGCGAGACTCGCCCTCAAGTGGAATACGGCGCGCCACGAAGTACACTTTCGAAAGATCGAAGTCATTCGAAGATGACTCTTGACGTCCCTGCTCTCGAACCCGTTCTGTGCCACGAGGTTCACTCCGTCGTTCAATTGACTCTACTAGTGGCATTGATTTTTCTCTCTGTCATGTAAGGTGCACTCATAGCTCGACACCGCGAGCATGAGTACACGGTGGAATTATAAGACTGTACAGTTATAACAGAAGTAAGGGTGGCTGTAAAACATAAGCATAAAAAACAGCCGCCAGGACGTCTTGAGCGCGAAGTTGACACTTCGACAGCAGGTAGACATCCCGACGGCATTGTTTTTATTGAAGGGCCGCAGATGCTGCCCTTGAAGCAGAAGCGGCAGTGGAACGTGACTGTATCGCCACCCTGCCATCATCGGCTTGCGTAGCCCGACGTAAAGCTCGAGCAACGGCGAGATCAATCTTGACTGCCATCAACTCTCGCTTTTTCATCTCGACATACGCCTTCGATTGACGACCTCCAGCAGCGTCAATGTACGCCTGCTCTTTCTCGCCCAGGACTGACCTGGGCATGTGCTCGTACTCCGCGCACACTTCTGTATACTCGTCGAAGAGTCTATAGAAGTTGACAAAGGCCGTTCTGTAGCGCCAGTGAATTCTATCACTACGCTTCTTTAGATACTCGAGGTGCAGTTCATAAAGAACCGCTAAGATCTTTACAAACATCATTTCCCTTCAATAAAAACAGACACCTTTCACACTCTGCGCGAACGCCAGTGCCGGTGTCGTGTCGATGAGAATTACTAGGACATGTACTGTTATATCACGAATAAATTCAATTGAAAAGGAGGAAAAAATAATATGAGAGAGTGCCGCCAGGCCAGTGCGGCACCTGATGGCACCGCACTGGCTCAATACTAGGCTATCGATCGATAAGCAAACGAAACCGTGTACTGCGTCTCGCTG
>CAMPKW010000044.1 GCA_946887425.1 uncultured Candidatus Saccharibacteria bacterium
GCTACTAATTTTGCGCTCTGAGATAGCTGTCTTTGAACTGACGTCTGCATAGAAAGGTTGTTACGCTCAAGCGTATCGCCCATCACCTGCTGCAAGCTTCCGATCGTCCGCGTCAACTCAGTGACGTCACCCTTCAAAAAGTCGACAGCGCTTGAATTTTTCAGGTCTTTAAGTCGCTGATTCAATACCGCAATCACAATACCAAAGCCCAAGACAACAGCAATAAGTACAATAAAAAGAATAAATTGATCCATACGACTAGTATAGCATTAGAGGCTTGGGATAAGTCGGACCGCTACGATCACAATAATCGATGCGAGCAGAGCCATCCAAAATACGCGGATCCGCGAAAGCCACGAAAATGCAAGGTACGCCACTGCATACAGCAACATTGTCCACACTAGTGATTCGTACCATGGCAAGGCGCCCATCCACGGACCAATTCCCCAAAGGCTTATGACCGCTGCAAGACTAATGAGCAGCGGGCGAAATACACCCAGCCGAAGGAGTGCTACGACTGCCAAGCCTCCAGCAATGAGACTTGCAATATTACTTGCCAGCAATCCACCTTGGGCACACACGCTAAAATTGCCGCCATCGGCCTTACAAAATAGTGGAGAAATCACGTAGTTTGCTACGACAGCGGAGATGATCCAGGCAATAAGCCCAAGCACGGCTCCAAGGATAAAAATTTGCATCACCGTCCGAACAGGCATTTCGGCAAATTTTGGTCGAGGTTGGTTTACATACGTTTCCGTCATACTGACACTCCCTGTGTTTTCTTACAGTGTACACATATTTGTCATTTTTGCAAAGGTACTGTCCGGCTTCGAGTACGAAATGCCGGCGCTTGCGCGTACCAAAGTATCCCAACGCATGCGATAACGATACCGCCAATGACATCAAGTGGAGTGTGAACGAGCGCCAGTACGCGCCCTACACCCATAAGCACAACGCATACAGCAATCCAGATTGATATAGCTTTCTGCCTCGTCTCAAACCATACTGCTAATAAAATTGCCGTTGCAAATAGCGCGTGGTCTGAAGGAAATCCAGGATTGTTGAGTGAAGATGCCCCAGCCTCAACACCCAGTAGCTCAAATGGACGCGCACCACCTGGCTGAAACCCAAACCCAATAAGCTTTGCTACCAAATAGGCAGTCAATCCCGCCATGACTATACGAACATACGCTTCATATCGCTGCCCTTTTGGCACTTTAAATACAAGGGCCCACGCCCCGAGAAGTACAATCGGAATAAGACTGGCGTCGGCAAGAAGACGTACAAGGAGATCATAGTGCATACCTCCAGTATACTCCTCGCCGGGTGACTAGACTACGCGACTCGAGCGGGTTGATACATAATTATCCATCCGCTGCTTGCTCCAACCCCTGTTCTTGAGTTCACTGCGCAACTTCCCAAGAAGCGCCATACGGAAAGCACGGTCGGTCGAGAAACCTTGGCGCTTTCGAATCGCCTCAAAACTCTGGCGATGAAGCTGATCGCGGAATTCCATCGGATCAATCCCTAGTACGTCAGCCCGCAATTCACCTTTTCGGTCATGGTGCTGCAAGATACGATCAAACTTAGACTCCTTATACTTCCCTCGTGCCATCAATCGACTTGCGCCCGGCACTGCCGCGGCCACAGTCGTCACAAGCATAAGTGATGCTAAGGTTTTGGTTGATAGTTTCATTGCTAATCCCCCTATAAGTACGTTACGTTCTTACTTGTGCTTATAGTATAAAACGTGAAAATATGTGAAAAGAAAGTATTTATAACAACGACTTGAGCAGTCGGCCCTGATAGTGTACAATCTTTAGAGCCGATGGGGTGTCGCCAAGTGGTAAGGCACTGGTTTCTGGTACCAGCATTCGGGGGTTCGAATCCCTCCACCCCAGCCATGAAAATAGACCGAGATCTTCTGATCTGGGTCTATTTTTTATTATGGGACTAGATTTGAACATCAGGATTCTTTTGCTACAGCAAAGGTTCGTGAGGTGCGTATAGCGCCACGCATCAAAATCAGTTTACTTATTTTGCCAATAAGTGGAAATAGGAAGCGTAGCGCCACCATCCTTCCGCCCCAGCCAAGATGATTATGTTTTGTTCTTTGCCTTTGCGCTACTAATCACCACTCCCTTCTTTGGATCGTACTCGACATTAACGACGCTACCCTCACTAATTTCACCTTTTAGAATCTCTTTTGCTAGCTTATTCTCGATTTCATTCTTTATTTGTCGACGAAGTTCGCGAGCGCCATATTCCGGCGCGTAGCCAATAGTAGCCAGGTAGTTAATGACTGTTTCGTCGAACGATAGTTCTATGCCTTGACCACGAGCAGTGCGCTTAACTCGCTCTAGCTGCAACTCGACAATCTGACTGATTTGTTCTTCGTCTAGTGCCTCGAAGATGATAATTTCATCCAGGCGATTAAGAAATTCAGGGCGGAAACGGCTACGTAATTCTTCAAGCAGTTCTTCTTTAAGTTGGCCATAGGGTTTTCTGAGCGTCTTTTCAATTACATAATTTTCAGAAATAAGATGTGCGCCTACATTGGACGTAGCAATAATAATTGAGTTACTGAAATCAACTACCCGGCCTTTGCCATCGGTGAGACGCCCATCGTCAAATACCTGCAGGAGGATATTATGAACATCAGGGTGAGCTTTTTCAATTTCATCAAGCAATAAAACACTGTATGGCCGACGTCGAACTGCCTCTGTAAGCTGACCACCTTCCTCGTAACCAACATAACCCGGAGGGGCTCCAATAAGACGGGCTACTGCGTGACGTTCCATATATTCACTCATATCTATCCTTACCATCGCGTCTTCATCACCAAAAACTATCGATGCAAGAGCCTTAGCCAGTTCGGTCTTGCCCACTCCCGTCGGACCAAGAAACATGAGCGTCGCAATTGGCCGATTACCTTCTGTTAAGCCCGCTCTGGACATACGTACGGCATCAGACACAGCCTTAATAGCTTCATGCTGACCAATAACTCGTTCATGAAGCCTCTCTTCCAGTTTGAGGAGTTTATCTTTTTCTTCCTGAGTAAGTTCTGCGACAGGGATACCAGTAAGGCTGGAGACTACTTGGGCGATATGCTCGACGAGAACCTCCTGCGAAGTCGCTCCACGATGACTTTGCCATTTAGTACCTAACGAATCCTTCTTATCTGATAATTTTTTTATCGTATCTTCTAACTGCTTAGCTTCTTCCATTTGCTTATGGCCAACAGCATAGTCTAATTCACGCTTTTGGCGTGCTATATCATCGTCTAATTCAGCCATATCCTGAGTAAAAGTGTCCGTCCCAATTCGCACGCGCGAGGCTGCCTGGTCGATAAGATCTATAGCCTTGTCGGGTAAAAAGCGATTAGAGACGTATCGATCAGATAGCTCTACTGCCGCGATGATTGCTTCATCTGTAATTTTTACTCGGTGATGAGCTTCGTACTTATCTCTTAAGCCTCTTAAAATCTCAATTGTTTGTTCCATGGTTGGCTCTGGAACCAAGACTGGCTGAAAGCGCCGTTCTAACGCTGCATCCTTCTCGATATATTTTTGATACTCGGCTAAGGTTGTCGCGCCTATCAAATGTAATTCGCCGCGCGCAAGAGACGGCTTAATGATATTTGATACATCCAATCCACCCTCGCCACCACCTTGACCCGCACCAACGACCGTATGAAGCTCGTCCATAAAGATGATCAGTTCATCTTGATGAGCGACGATTTCATCAATAACAACCTTAATGCGCTCCTCGAACTCGCCGCGATATTTACTACCTGCAATCATCGCATTCAAACTTACCTCAACTACCCGCTTACCTTGCAGTACTTGAGGCACCTTGCCGCTTAAAATTCTTTGAGCAAGGCCCTCAACAATAGCCGTCTTGCCGACGCCGGGTTCGCCAATAAGGACTGGATTATTCTTAGTGCGCCGAGCTAAAATCTCAATGGTTACCTCAATCTCTTTGGCACGACCTATAACAGGATCCAGCTTGCCTTGACGCGCTGACTCGGATAAATCTCTTGAGTACTTATCAAGCTCGGGAGTAGTAGTTTGACTTTCAACTCGCCCTTCTTGCGCACCTTTACCTACAACTTTTACGATTTTTTGACGCAGAGATTCTGGCGTCAAGCCGTATTTTCGCAGTACATCGCCAGCCATACCCTCATCTTCTTGCAAGAGTCCTATAAGAAGATGTTCCGGCCCTATATAGCTATGCCCGAGCTCACGCGAACTCGAAAAGGCATTCTCAAGTACCTGCTTGACGCGCGGCGAAACACTAACTTCCACCTTCTCCTCATCTTCAGCTTTTTTCCTATACTTAGGAGCGTTGGCCTCTATATAGCCCTTTAAATCTTCGGTTTTAAGCCTGAATTGCCTGAGGATCTCTTTGACGATGTCGTTGTCGGAGAGTGCATAAAGTAAATGCTCAGTATCGACCTCTCGTCTGCCAAATTCCACTGCCGTTTCAGCCGCTTGTTGGATTATTTCTTTGGTATGTTCGGATATATAGTCTTCAATTTTAGTAGCCTCTCGCTCATGTGAGACGGGGACGCCTGGCTGTGAAGAAAAACTAGAAAAATCATTTGATAACGGATTAAAGAAACTGGAGCTAGAAAATAATGACTCAAATGGAGAGGTTTGCGATTGCTGTTGGCGTAATTGTCGATAGTGTATATCACAAAGCTCTAAGGTGACCTCCTGGCCATTACGCACCACTCGCACAGTCTTTGTTGCTGGCCTTTGGTTGTCTAGATCGCATATTCCATTCGCCATATAGCACCTCCTATATTTAACCTTTAGCCTACTCCTTAACGTGACGAAACTCTGTGTGATATCTCACTATACCTCAATAATTTTATTATTTAGCAAAGGAATGTTCAGATTGACAATCGTATTGCTATATTACAAATTGTCCTGAAACACGTCCACTAACCCCAGCCAAGATGATT
>CAMPKW010000045.1 GCA_946887425.1 uncultured Candidatus Saccharibacteria bacterium
AGGATCCATGTAAGCTCACTGTGTGCTGAAATATAGCTCTGGCGGTACAGATAGATGCTTTCATTATCAAGAGGCAACCCAGCGGCTGTGAATAGGCGTGCGTTATGAAGAATCTGATCGTGGAGCTCGTCGTGATCGATCGGCGTGGTAAAGCTATGAAGATCAGGAATAAACATGTTGATCTGATAATTATCAGATTTAGTCTTTACCATGTCAATCATTGGCAAAATAGCACCAAAATAGTTACCGATAGTCAGATCGTTGTTGGCACGAAGCCCAGTCAGGATTACAGGTTTTGTCATAGTTACCTCTTATTATACCTTATTAATGCCATTATTTACTGCTTGTCGCCTAGTAGCTCCCAGCTTTCTTGCCTTGAAGCCAAGATAATGGGTATTTCTTTTGTACGAATTGTTGCCAGTTAAAATTGGATAGTAGCCATCTTTAAATAATTGAAAATTATTAAGTGACGAAGCGTCCTCTTCGGTGATCTCTGATTTTAAAATGTGACCAGTTACTTCATAGTGTGTTTTTTGAACTTTCGCAGGTGTATCAGTTAAGTAATTCAGAATATCACATACCAAGCTTTCGAGTAGCTCGCTACTGATCGTATCGTCCTGAACTTCAACCGAGATTACAGAATTATTTTTCCCAATCAATGAGTGCTTCGTCATGTCTTGACTCATATGAACAACAATACCAATTGAGGATAGCTCCATATACCTTCGGGCTTCACTATTTGGTTGGTATACGATGTACGACGGCGGCTGTACGCAACGAGTTGTATGCAGGTCCAGTGCAATATCAGCACTCTCATCATTCAAACGATCGAGCAACTGGCTCGCTCTGTGTTCTTCGTAAGTCGTGGGTGTATCGACGAAACTTCTGTTCATATCCGATTCAAGGTAACGGATGTTCCTTTCGTATGCCTGGGGATTGGCAAGTATGTACGTGATCGATGGCAACAGCTCATGATAATGCTCTGTAATATATTGGATAAGCAGCGCACCTAATTTTTCGTCACCATGTTGCGACCCAATGAGTAATACCTTTTTCATTTAGCACCTCCTTTATCCCCTATCTTTGCCACGACCACAAGCGCCGCTCGAGCACTTGCCAGAGCCCCGTAGCGTTGTTTGAGTGTCTGGTTGCTATTTTTAGTATACGGTCGATCGGCGGGATCGAAACCCTGAAATAACCCCTCCTCACCATATCGTTCTAATTCGTACGTGGCACCTTCAATGCTCGTTGCGTTACTTCCGAGCGCTTCGGCCAAAATACGACTCGATTCGTCGTTCTCAAGCGGATAGATATCACAAGCAACCCTAGCAATCATACGAATAACGGATGGATTACGCGTAAACGTCACGAGTGTTTCGGGCTGATGCGATGAAACATATTCTTGCAAGAGCCGACCACCAAGACCTTGCCGCTGCACTACTGGATCAACGACCCGACCCGCAAGCTCAATGACTCTACCGCCAAAGTCGCTCCTTGTACAGTGCGAATGCAGCAGGCTGCTCATTGCTATAGGCGATCTGCACCGTATCTGCATGCGACACATGCGCTCGTGTATCATCAAGCATACCTGCTGTATCAACATGACCAAACCCGCGAGCTGCGATAACGTTTAGTGCGGCGAGCTGTGTTTTGCTAATTTCATCTGATTTATGTGTACGTATTTCTAACATCTTTTTCTCCTCAAATATTTTGTCTTATAAATAATAAAAACCGCCGAGTGGCGGTTTCTTCAATATTTTCAAATACCTGGGTGCTTTTACTTTAAGACACAGAACAAACCGCCACGATAGGTGCCGCACAGCCAACTGCCTAAAATTTGCGCGAATTGCTTATTCATATCGCTACGATACCACATCCAGCCACATCCAACAAGGCTACCCTCTTCGCGTTGCCGATTCTAGCTGACTGCCCCTATCACTTCTCGTACAACTGCCGACACATACCTACCCTTCACTTCATGACCAGCAATAATACTTACCAAATGCGCTTGTGAATTGGATCGGACAAGGTTCTTTATATTGGCGAGTATAACCACTGGGTCGAGTGAACCGTAGATGATCGTCATTGGTCTATTTACCTTCTTGGCATCGTCGAGTGCGGTTTGATTGATAATACATGCTTCGAGCGCAGCCATATAGGTCGCTACATTATCAGAGGTGACATTGAATGCCTTATTGACGATACCTAACTTCATCGCAAGCCCAGCAATTGCCACGAATTGCTCAGGATACCGCCTGATGAGTACGTATAGATCGTTCAGCAACTTGTCGCGCGAGACACGCAAAGTCGCCTTATTGCTGATTTTATAAAACGGCGGACTGCAAAGTACAAGATTATTCACAAGCGAAGGATAATTTTTGGCAACCTCAACAGCAACCAGTGCGCCGAGTGAGTGACCGACGATAGTCAGCTTTGATCGCACTCTGTGCCGAAGGAGCGTAGCGATAACCGATCGTGCCTGTGTCTTTGCGTCGTACACCGCCCAGTTCGGACATGGCGATTTTCCAAATCCCATCAAATCAATAGCAATTACATTCACATTATCGGGAAGTCGCTCGATAACATCAGCCCAGGCAAGTGCGGAATTACCAATACCATGAATAAAGAGTATTGTTTGCTTTGAGCCCTTACTCCTTCTTAGTACTTGAACGTGAAGCGTATAGGGTATTCGAAGCCAACGGTGTAATAATGTATCAAGCATCTTTATAAGTATACAAGCAACAATGCGAGATTAGCTATTCTTGGCGATATGGCGCATAATGGGAAGATGCAACCCACTATTCTTGATCTCGACGCGATCACTGAGCGCCTCGAAACCTTTCAATCAGATCCGAACATGGTTACTAAAGGTATTTATAGCCCCGCGGCCAACGACTACCCCGACAATCAGCTTCCTTTTGTACAGGTCCATCTCGGCTATCTCAAAAAACACAAACAGGTCAATGCCGCTCAGTATCTTTCAAATCTTGAGATTATGATCCGACAGCGCTAGCCAGTTTGGTATACTAAGGACAATGTCTACGCGAAAAATTCCAGTTATTGCCGCTATACCCAACTATAATATGGCGGAATCACTTCGCTCGCTCCTACCGGTTCTCATCCGCCAGGGGTATGACCACATCTACGTACTGGATGACGCTTCTACCGACTACAGCTCTGAAGTCGTAGCGCTTTTTGAAGGTAAGGTGACATTTGTAAAAAGCGAGCGCAACGGTGGTGCCGGTGCGGCCCGAAACATGATTCTTGACCTCGTTAAAGACCCCGCTATTATTCACTTTCTCGATGCAGATATCAGACTCGACACAAACAACTCTGCGCACACTGCCCGCACTCTTTTTGCCAAGAATGATACTATCGGCTTCATCGGTGGATTAGTTAAAACGCCCGATGGCAAACAATCCTACTGGAACTACGGGGAGCGTCAAGGAGCTCTGACAATGATCAGCTCATGGGGTCAATCATTCCTAGAATCGATCGGTTCAACGCATCCCGACATCGAGAGGTTTATTCGCAGCCATCACTTATGGCCGGGGCTACAGTCTCGACCCAACCCAATTGTCTTACCTGAGCGAACCTCCACGTACTGGGTGTCTGAAGCCAATTTTATGATTCGGTCTGATGTTTTTCGGAAACTAGGCGGATTCGATTCTACAATCCGAGAGCACGACATCCAGACACTTGCGACAAGTACGCAAAAAAATGGCTATATCAACTATTTCGATCCTTCTATTAGCGTGACTCACCTAGGCGTAAGCGTACGGAGTTACTTTCGCCCATGGACTATCATTTGCACGGAGTTCTATCTTGCGAAAAAATATGGATTTCGCAATTGGCTACTCGCCGGCACGCACCACAATAAATAAATTCAACATACAAAAAACTCCCCGTATAAACGAGGAGTTTTTGATCTCTTGGCGATATTAACGCTTTGAGAATTGTTCGCGCTTACGAGCAGAACGAAGACCATATTTCTTGCGTTCTTTTTCGCGTGGATCGCGTTTTAGGAACTCAGCTTTTTTAAGAGTTGAGCGTAGGTCTGTATGAGCAACAGTCAAAGCCTTTGCAATAGCAAGCTTGATTGCATCAACTTGACCAGCAAGTCCGCCACCTTTAACCTTGATAGTGATATCAAAGTCTTTTTGCTTGCCAACAAGAGCCAATGGGTCTGTTAGTTCAGCAACAAGTGTTTTGTTCTCGCTGAAGTATTCAGCAGCTGTTTTATCATTGATCGTAAGCTCACCCTTACCGGCGTACAGACGAGCACGAGCGGTTGCAGATTTACGACGACCAAGACCGTAGAAGTATTTACCTTCAGCCATATTATTTGATCTCTACTTTCTCTGGAGTTTGTGCAGTATGAGTGTGTGCTTCACCAGGGAATACGCGAAGGCGCTTGAGGCGCTCAGCAGCGAGCTTGTTGCGAGGGATCATACCCTTGACTGAAGCTTCGATGATGCGTTCTGGGAATTTGGCACGAACCTCTGCAAGACTTGCGTCCTTGATACCACCAGGGAAACCTGAGTGACGGTAGTAAGTCTTCTGAGTTTCTTTGTCACCAGTTACAACTGCTTTTTCAGCGTTGATAACGACAACGTAGTCGCCAGCATCGATGTGCGGTGTGTAAGTTGGCTTGTATTTACCAATAAGGTACTTGGCGATTTGTGTCGAAACACGGCCAAGTGGTGCCTGTGATGCATCGATAAGGATCCATCG
>CAMPKW010000046.1 GCA_946887425.1 uncultured Candidatus Saccharibacteria bacterium
TACTTCGCTAATTAGGACCATGGCGGGGTTATATGGCGCAAGCGTGCGATAAAATAAGATGTCGTCATCACTGATGTGTCCGCGACCAGGGAAGACAGCGCGAAACTTTTCGCGACCGATCTCATCGAAGTAATCAATTCGGCCTTTAGGAGGGAAGTATACTTCAGCCTTGAGGCCCATGCGAGAAATTATCTTCTTTACATCACTAAAGAGTAGCTTTGAGTGACCAGAAACATACACAAATAGCTGCTTCTTCTTAGTAAGCATCACTGTGGCAGTGGTAAGTCGACCGACTTCAGCCTGACGTAAAATAACCGTCGAGATGTCAATATCAAGGCCGAATTTATCGCGCGCAATGCGCTCTAGTGCCAAATCGTCATATATCTCTTCGTTCATATCTGATCGTATTATAACACTAGTGAGGCGAGAGAAGCGAAAGCCTGCTTTCATTTCGAAGATAACTGCATGTTTCAGTACGCCCTCACCCCATCCTGCAAGATGAAAAAGCAGTAGCTATTTCACTACGGAGTTTTATGTAATTTTAAAAAATCTATACCTCTATAAAAAGAACGCTATCTACGTTACACACACTACAATCTAGGCTACAATAGACCTAATGGATTTCACGACTCGCTACGCTAAGCTAAACAACGCCCAGAAACGAGCGGTTGATACGATCGACGGACCAGTCATGGTTATTGCTGGGCCAGGTACGGGCAAGACCGAGCTGCTTAGTATGCGCGTCGCTAATATATTAAAACAGACCGATACCTTGCCGGAAAATATACTCTGTCTTACGTTTACTGAAAGTGGCGCCAATGCTATGCGCGAGCGTCTGTCGCAGATTATCGGCAAAGATGCCTTCAAAGTAGCGATCCATACATTCCATAGCTTTGGTGCCGAAGTTATCAACCAAAATGGCGACTTCTTTTATCATGGAGCTCATTTTCGAGCTGCCGACGAACTCAGTAGCTACGAGTTGCTGCGGGGCATATTTGACGAACTCGACTACAGCAACCCGCTATCAAGTAAAATGAACGGTGAATATACTCATCTTGGCGATACGCTCACGACAATTTCAGAGCTCAAGAAGAGCGGCCTGACGAGCGATGAGCTCTTGGCTATTCTCGATATGAACGATCATGTTATTGATACATGCGAACCGCTGCTCGCATCCGTATTCGCAAGTCGAATCAGCAAAAGTACAATAGAGCTACTTGAGCCTATCGTTACGCAGATCAGGCAAGTCGATGGCATGACCGGACTCGTCGGTATCGCTTCACTCGCCGACGTCCTGAGCGACAGCCTAGAGCATGCCACTATCCAAGCACGCGAAGCCAACTCCACAAAGCCATTAACAGCTTGGCGTAATAGTCACATGAAGAAAAATGAGGCAGGCGATTTTGTCCTCAAAAGCCATGAGCGACAAACAAAGCTTCGCGCGGTCAGCTTCGTCTATTATCAATACCTTGCTCGCATGCAGGAGGCTGAACTCTATGATTTTGATGACATGATCTTGCGAGTCGTTCATGGCATGGAAGTTTTTTCCGAACTGCGCTACAACCTCCAGGAAAAACACCAATACATCATGGTGGATGAGTTTCAAGATACCAACATGGCGCAAATGCGCATTCTTCATAACCTTACAAATAATGAGGCAAACGCCGACCGGCCAAATATCATGGTAGTTGGTGACGACGACCAAGCAATCTATAGCTTCCAGGGTGCGGAAGTAAGCAATATCCTGACATTCCCGACCGTCTATCCAGCAACCGTCAAGATCACTCTTCAAGATAATTATCGCTCAGCAGCGCCAATACTTGAAGCAGCTCGAAGTGTTATCGTGCAAGGTGGCGAGCGACTCGAGACAACGCTCGACGATATCGACAAGACCCTTACCGCTCACCGAAATAGCGATAATGCCGAGGTGTCGCTACTCGAAGCAAGCACCATCAATGACGAACGCCAAGCATTGATTACAAGCATCGCAGAGCGCTTAAAAGCCGGTCAATCACCGGCTTCAATTGCCGTCCTTGCGCGTCGCCATCATGAAATCATTAGTCTACTGCCATATTTTGCAGATGCTAATATCAAGGTAAACTACGAACGCCGAGACAACGTACTTGATATTGAACCGATCATCGCGCTCGAATCAATTGCTTCACTTGTCGTTGCGTTGTTCGAGAGCCGACATGACGAAGTCAACGCGCAACTACCCGAGATCATGTCACATCCCGCATGGGGAATTAGCGCGAGATCAATCTGGAAGCTCAGCATGCAGGCCTATGCACAGCGAAAAACCTGGATGGAAATTATGGCAATCACGCCAGAGTTTGTACCAATCTTCAACTGGCTGACTGAAACGGCCCAGAAAGTTCCGCACACGCCACTCGAAGAGATGCTTGATATATTGCTTGGCAAAGTCGACAAAGAGGAGGGGAGCGACACATTCACATCACCATTCTATCTTTACTTCTTCTCGCCAGATAAAATCAATTCACAGCCAGACGAATACCTCGTGTATCTCGAAGCACTTCGAACGATTCGCAGTAAACTCCGCGACTATCAGATAGATGAGACACCGACAGTACGCACACTGCTCGCATTTATCAATCTTCATCGTCGGCTCGCAAGCGCGATTACAAGCATCCGTCCGAACGTCGATATTCAGGAGGATGCCGTCAACCTCATGACCGCACACAAATCAAAGGGTCTTGAGTTTGACACCGTCTATATCATTGGTGCTATCGATACGGCTTGGGGCGAACGCGTACGCAGCCGTAGCCGCCTAATTGGCTATCCTGAAAACCTGCCTCTTTCACCAGCCGGCGATACGCTCGACGAACGACTTCGACTATTTTTCGTTGCAATGACCCGTGCTCGAAAACAACTCATCATGAGCTATTCGCTTTCCGACGCCGGGGGCAAAGCAACACTTGGCGCAAGTTTCCTACTTACTGCTGCCGTCCAGCCGCAACAAGTAGCATTTGAACATATGACCGAAGAGCGCATCAAGGCAGCTGAGCGCAATTGGTATGAGCCGCTCATTTCACTTTCTCAAGGAACCATGCAGCAACTTCTTTCGCCAACCCTCGAAAGCTACAAGCTAAGCGTCACTCACCTCAATAACTTCCTCGACGTCACCCGTGGCGGCCCGCAGACCTTTCTGCTTAACAATCTCCTTCGCTTCCCACAGGCCATGAGCCCAAGTGCAGCCTACGGCTCAGCAATTCACCGTACATTGCAGCGAGCACATGCGCATGTTGCGGCACAAAAAAACCATCGACCTATCGAAGATATTCTTCACGACTTCGAGGAAAACCTCAAAGAGCAGCACATGTCCCAGGCCAATTTTACCGATTATTTACAGCGGGGAAGCGACACACTACAGGCATTTCTTGATGCAAAATACGAGGAATTCTCGGATACGCAAAAAGTCGAACTCAACTTCGCAGGTCAGCAGGTGCGCATAGGTGAGGCTCGCCTTACGGGATCACTCGACCTTGTTGACATCGATACTGCCAATAAATCAATCGTTGTGACCGATTACAAAACCGGTAAAGCAACGGCTAGCTGGCAAGGCAAAACCGATTACGAAAAGATCAAGCTTCACAAATACCGACAACAGCTCATGTTCTACAAACTTCTCGTCGAAGGATCGCGCGACTACCAAGCATACACCGTTGATCACGGGGTATTACAGTTCGTCGAACCAACCAAACAAGGGAATATTTTGGCACTTGATGCATCATTCACCCCGGACGAGCTAATGCGCTTTAGTAAACTCATTGAAGCTGTCTGGAGGCATATCTGCATACTCGATCTACCAGACATCTCCGCGTACGAGCAGAGCTACAAGGGCATGATTGATTTCGAGCGTGATCTTCTAGAGAGCTCTTGACAATTTATACAAAAAGATATATTATAATCAACGTGTTTACGCACGAATGTTTGAGTTCGTGCCACAAGCACGAACTTTGACAGGAATAGTGCATAAACTCCAAGGACGGCCGTCCTGTGCGAACCTTTGGCCCCCATCAAAGAAGTAACACAGGGCGGTCTTTGACCGGCGGAGCCTTGCGGGCTCGAGACTCGTGTTTACCCCCACCAAACACCCGACTCGCCCATGTACGCAAGGCTCCGCCCCAAATTCTTGGGGAAGGGCGTAGTATACGCAAATGCCTTCACTACTAAGTAGTGAAGGACGTGCAGGTCCAAACCCTGCCTTACCCCGACCAACTTGGTGAGGCGCTTCTTTCCAATCTAGCTATCATGGCTATATTTGATGCAAGTGGCGTCTCACCCAGCAACATTACCCGCAACACCCATCCAATAACAAAAGAAATGAGTAGTGGTTAGGTTGATTAAGTCACCCGACGAAAAGCGGCAAGAAGCAGCAGTTGCGGCAAAAAAAGTTTGCCCGACCTGCAACGGTACCGGCACTGTCGGCATCGGTGGTCGAGGCGCTGCCACGGCTAGCACATGCGGCACCTGTGGCGGCTCCGGCCGCAAATCGTAAGGTTACAGTTCACCACAGCCCTTGACGGACGTAGGAGCGTAGCAACCAGCTACGAACACCTCGAAAAAACAGAATGCACTATTCCTGTCCGTCTACTATTCCTCATAATTAGCAGATTGTGGAGAGCAGTAGGCGTTTTATTTTTGCCGAAAATGTGTCAAAATAGATA
>CAMPKW010000047.1 GCA_946887425.1 uncultured Candidatus Saccharibacteria bacterium
GGCTCATAACCACTTGGTAGATGGTTCGATTCCATCCAGCCCCACCAATAAAATATGCTCACCTTTTAGTGGGCTTATTTTATTGGTGAGCGTTTTGTTTAGTCACGGTCATTGGCGGCTGCCTTGCGCCAATCAGCAAAGTCCGAGCCTGACTGTTCATATGCCTGGTTGTTTTCATTAACCATGGCAGTCGACGCTGATAACTGCACCTTTTCAGGCTGTTCCTCAAATACATCAACAGGTAAGCCTGCCTCTGCCGCAATAGCACTTCGATCCTCGGAACTGAGGCTCGGGTTTCGTATAACTGCAAATATAGCACGCGCTTTTCGGCGACGCTTATGCTGCTGACGCAGGTCGTCTATAAGGTCCTGCGCCAACTTGCTAATCTCAGGTTCACTCATATCATGAGCGGCCGGATGATTCCTAATAGTGTCTTCGATAGATGATGCGTAGGCAACCTCAATCTCATGATCAATCTGAATAACAGCGTCTTCTAGCTCGAGGTCATGAAGTGGCACGACATCGCCATGCTCGTTAACCCCGTTGTGGTTGTCGCGTAAGTATTCGACATTCATTATGTATTTTTATAACATTAAAATATCTTTAAGTCAATACATGACTATTCCCAGCGGAAGACTTTGAAGGCGATGGCATAGATAACGATCGCCCATAACCCCACGAGGCCGATCTGCGGCAAAATATCAATCAGGTGCTTACCTTCCGTAGCAATCAGTCGTATGCCATCGATAATTGGGGTCAGCGGCAAGAAGGCCGAAATATTCTGCAACCACTCTGGCATAAGAAACCGCGGGAAAAAGGTACCCGAGAGGAACATCATTGGAAAAACGATAATATTCGCAAGTGGCGCCACCTGGCGTTCATTCTTCGCCCAGCCACCTAGCGCCAGACCAATGCCGAGGATCGTAATGATGCCCAAGATTAAGAAGAGCGCTAATTCAAGATAATTGCCGACGATATTCAACTTAAAGACAGTGATTGCCACGATGAACATGACCGCCAAGCTAATAAGCCCAATAAACACCTGACCAATCATGGTCGCCATAAAATACTGCCACACCTTAAGTGGTGTCGTACTGAGGCGGCGGAGGATGCCCATCTTCTTGAGCTCTGGAAAAACGTTGATAGGGCCAAAGATACCCATACCAATAATGGCGAACCCAAGGAGGCCTGCGAACGTATAATCAAACGCCGACAAGCTACGCTCATTGAGTTGTTCGGTCGCCACAGTAAACGGTACGTCGGTCTCTACGAATTGACTATTTATCTCCTTAAACTGCGCATCAAGAATGGAGCTGAGAGCCTGAGCCGACTGCTGATTGTTCTGCGTATATACAATATTAGCTTTGCCAGTCGGATATGCCGCGCCCGGCGCAACTTCACCAAAACCCTTCGGCAGGACAATTGCTGCATCAAGCTCGGACCGGCTCATTTTCTCTTTTGCTTGATCGAGAGTTGAAATCTCTTGATCAACACTCAATACATTGTTCTTAGTTGCACCTTCGGCAAAATCCTTGGCAAAAGTACTCTCCGATTCATTAATAACCGCCACATTAAACGAAATATCATTCCCGCCACTATTGAGACCGCCAAAAACAAATAAGAAAATAAGCGGGAAGCCGATCGTAAAGAATAAGGCGACCTTATCGCGGAACACCCGGCGCGTGTTGATCTTTGCCATGGTAATGATGGTGTAGAGTGATTTATTCATCCTAATTTTCCCTCAAGTCTTTCCCTGTAAGATCGATAAATACGTCTTCGAGATTTGCCTGCTCAACGTGCTGCTCTTTTTTGAAGCCACGATCAAGCAACTGCTTAATAAGGTTTTTAGGCGTATCAATTGCCACGATCTTTCCATTGTCCATCACGGCAATGCGATCGCATAAGATTTCCGCTTCATCCATGTAGTGTGTCGTCATGACCACGCTAATCCCCTTTGCTCGGACCTGCTCGATCAAATCCCATAGGTGACGTCGAGCCTGTGGATCAAGGCCCGTGGTTGGCTCATCAAGAAAAAACACCTTCGGCCCATGCACGAGTGCTGTTGTAATACTCAGTCGCTGCTTTTGTCCACCAGAAAGATTTTCAACGTAGCTATTTGCCTTGTCTTCAAGTTCGACATCACGGAGAAACTTCATTGGGTCAACCTTTTCGCCGTATGCCGCGCCGAATATCTCGATCACCTCAGTCAGTTTCGTCTTGTCCTGGAACGCTGGCGTCTGGGGCTGTACACCAATAATATATTTGATCTGATCCGGCTCGGACGCAACATCTATACCATCAATGACCACACTCCCGCTATCGATTGGGCGAAGCGTCTCCATCATTTCGAGTGTCGTCGTCTTACCAGCACCATTTGGCCCGAGAATGCCAAAGATTTCACCTTTTTTCACCGAGAAACTGATGCCGTCAACAGCCTGCTTATCGCCGTAACGTTTCTTCAAATTCTCTACCTTAATCATGACCGTCATATAGTTTCTATTTTACACCCAAATGACACTTTACAGAGATAAACCAACAAAAAAGCCCCTTTGAATGATTTGCGCATTCTCGGGAGCTATTTTGGCACCTGTTTGTTTGATACGAGTGTACCACCAAACAGGCTTATGTTTCAAGAAGAATATTATTTTTTCTTGCTGATAGTAAGGAAGCCGTTGCGTGGGTTTTCCTTAACTTCGCGATCTTCTGGAAGATCAGTTGGTTCGCCCTTGGCGTTCTTTTCTACCTTAGCGAAAAAGTAGATAGTTTGTGGCTTGCCACCGCGTAGTGTTACATCGGTTTTGTGCAAGTAATAAGTGATACCCTTCGAATTTGTGTGACTGTAAGCCATAAGATCTTATACCTCCTAAGTGTTTAGTTCTTACAAGGGTAAGATTACCCCCTCATGTCACAGGTGTCAACACCTTAAACACTCTTATAGTGATGTTTTAGCAGTAAACGCAGTACAAACAGGCTTACGAGGCGCACTAAAATCATAAGCGCCAAGATGGCACAGGCCAGTAGTGAGAAGCCCGCAAAGTCAGGTGACCAGGCAGGTGAAACGTAGCTATGGTAGTACATGCTAACGTCTGGGACTTTGATACTAGTGACCGGTCCATTTGCCGCTGGATACTTGCTTAATTCGGCATCAATACACTGCGTATAACGGGGGTCAGGCCATCGCCACCCCTGCGCACGAGCAATCGGGTCACAGACCGCTGCCGCCTTTTGATATACGTTGCCGTCAGAGGTGTCTTGACTGGCTGCTTCATCCTTGAGTTTTTGGCTGTCACGCTGATATTGACCGTTAAAAGCAATCCGCCCAGGGTCGGCATTCATATGCGAGGCAACGTAGCGTTGTAAAGCAAACAACCTTTGTTGCGTCACGGCATGATCACCTGCTTCGTCGGCCGCAATAACTGCCGTGCGCCGTTCGATCATACCGATGTTATTAAGTCGTAAAAAAGTAGCCGCCACGAACCCACACAAAATAAGCACAACAAGAAGCTGCCACGTCTTTGCGTGCTGTAGAAATCTAAGTGTACTTCTCACCTTGCGTTTATCTGTCACTGAAAATATATCCCACCTCGTGATACTCCTTATATTGTAGCATGAGCACTATTTTCGGTAGAGATGAAACTTGGGCGTCGCAATAATCAATACGACAGCGGCGGCGGCAAAGAAAAATGACCTCATGCCATCGATATCGCCAAACATCAGCACGCACAAAACGAGTACCACTCCAGCCAACGCCGCACCGAGATTTGCCATCACTTCAATGCACGCCAAATAGGTAATTCGATGGCCGGATATGTCGGCCGTATCGAACATGCCCCGTGTAAATGCCATTGCATATCCTGTTGTCACCACTTCATTCGTTGCATTAACCGCCAGCACGCCGCCGATCGTGCCCGTGAATGGCCGCACCAGGTGAACGAGCGAATTGCTGATGACCGCTATGCGCAAAAGATCACCGCCACGCCGCCGATCAATAAGTTTACCGTAGGCGTATGACGATACGATAGCGGCAAGCAACACGATCGATAGTAGCGCGCCCAGTTTGGCGTAAACTTCATTGCCAGTTGTCCCCAAGATAGCCACAGCTACCAGCAGCGACCATACTATGCCGGACGCCACCACATCAAAGCCAAGACCCGCCTCTGCTGCCAAGCTACGCCGGGCCATTTTCCATGGAAAGCCACGAAATACCAGTTTCTGCCGCGAGCGCGGTGGCTCAGCTGTTTTGAGCAAAGGTAATGCCGCAACCGCAAACAATACCGCCGCGGCCCACATTGAAGCTTCGGGACCAGCCACAAAAGCAAGTAGCCCACCGATAAGGGGGCTCAACCCAGTGGCAATCTTCTCGACCATATTCATATAGGCAATTTCCTTACCCGCATGCTCCACGCTTTTGACTTTTGAAAAATCAATATAGTAACA
>CAMPKW010000048.1 GCA_946887425.1 uncultured Candidatus Saccharibacteria bacterium
GTTTTATGCATCCTATACTCCTGCTCGTTGTTGTTTGCCAACCACATCACATGGCCGATCTCGAGCCTATTGTTTTCATCGCGCATGTGCAACTACACTCTCTCATAAAAGAACACCGCTCCAAAGGAGCAGTGCTCAACATTGGTTTAGGTCGTTATATATTATAACATCCTTAACCGTTTTTAGCAATATACACTACTTGTAGTCGTCGTACGTCACCATCATGGCGCGCGAGTTGATCTGACGAAGCGCTTCAAGAGCTACCGACACAACAATGAGGAGCCCCGTACCACCAATGGCCAGATTGCTATTGCTAACCTCGGCAATATTGTAGAGAAGATATTCAGCGGCAAACGGCATGATCGCAATCAGTCCGAGAACGATTGAGCCAAATAGTATCAAACGATTAACTGTACTACTAAGATACATTTCAGTTTGCAAGCCAGGACGTACGCCTTCGATGAAACCACCCTGTTTTTGAAGGTTTTCACTGATTTCATTAGCATTAAAGACGATACCCGTGTAGAAATAGGTAAATAGAATGACGAGTACGAAGTACGTTACTGGGTAAATGAACGCTTCAATCGTAGAGCCCGTGAATGAGCCTGGGTTTGGCGTCTGGAACCATGTAATAAGGTTTGTGGCGAGATCAGCGTACGCTACGTTACCGGTTGCCTTTAGGACCTGCCCAATAAAGGCAGGAAGAGACAGGAAGGCGACCGCAAAGATGACCGGAATAACACCAGCAGCAATAAGCTTAATCGGCAGCATGCTCTTCACGCCACCGTAACTACTATTACCCTGTACGCGCTTTGCATAGTTGATCGTAATAACACGCTGCGCCTCATTGATCTTAACCAGGAGATACAACACCGAGAGTGACACTACGAGCATCGACAGGGCGATCCAAAACGATAATGGGTTCACCGGAAGCGTAAACCAACCAAACACACTAAGCGTGCCACTCGAGGTATCAAATAGTGACTGACCAATCGTTGAAAGTGTTTGTGGCAACTGACTAATAATACCTGCGAAGATAATAAGACTAATACCATTACCGACACCTTGTTCTGTAATGAGCTCTCCAAGCCACATAAGGAGAATCGCACCAGCTGTCATTGCCCCTACGGCCACAACCCATTCAATAGGTGTCGGCGTAGAGAGGACGGTTGTGTTGGCGGCGGCGACACTCTGTCGCAAGATGAAGATAAAAGCGATTGATTGAACAATAGCAAGCGGAACACTGATCATACGTGTCCACTGCTGGATCTTACGGCGACCAGATTCACCATCCTTGTGAAGCTCTTCAAGACGCGGGATAGCCTTCGTAAGAAGCTGGGTGATGATGCTCGCTGTAATAAACGGACTCATACCCACAAGCACGATTGAGAAGCTCGCAAGCGCACCACCAGAAAGAAGATTGAGGAAGCCACCGAAGTCGGTGCCAGTAACGACGCTATCGATGACAGCCTTGAGCTTAGTTGGCTCGGCAAGCGGCACGGGGATATGCGCCAAGAAGCGATACGCAATAATAATACCAAGAACGATGAGTAGTCGCTTCTGCATGTCCTTGTTCTTAAATGATGCAAAGATTGTTTTCCAGTTCATGTCGGTCTATTTCTGCCCTCTATATCTAAGTGCTACGTATTTTCGTAGCCATAATTCAGGTATTAGTATACTACATAAAGTGTTAAAAAGTCGAAAAGCCCTTCACTCAACTAAAAATACCCGCCGGAAATGACGGGTATTTTTAGTTACAGTAATCAGTGACTACTTGTCAGCTTTTTCAGCTTCTTTTGTGCTTTGCTTGAGCGGAGTAGCAGTTTTAGTAAAACTACCACCTGCCTTAACGATAGCTTCCTGCACGCTCTTGCTTGCGCCCTGTACGTTAAGCGTTACCTTCTCAGTAAGCTCACCGCGAGCGATAACTTTTACAGTGTGGAATGGAGTGGCAATGTAGCCAGCTTCGAACAGTGTAAAGTTGTCGACAGTCTTACCCGCAAGGGCATTAAGGTGATCGAGGTATACAACCTGCGCAGGTGTGCGGAGGCTCTTGAATCCACGAGCTTTTGGCACAGCCTGAACAAGTGCGCGCTGTCCACCTTGGAACATTGCACCAAGTTTCTTACCTGTACGTGCACCCTGACCCTTAGTACCACGACCGGCAGTTTTACCTTGACCAGCTGCGATACCGCGACCCTTACGCTTGCGATCTTTGTTAGCAGTAATTGTTAGTTCATTGTACTTCATTACTTAGCCTCCTCAGTCTTAGCGGCAGCTTTTTTAGCAGCTGGCTTCTTAGCTGGGGCGTTAAGCCATTCGTCACGTGGAACAAGGCTCTTTAGCGCATCGATAGTTGCGTATGCGATGTTCACCTTGTTTGTTGAGCCGAGTGACTTTGAAAGCATGTTACGGATACCTGTTACGCCAATGATCGAACGAACGACACCACCAGCGATAATACCAGTACCTGGGGCAGCTGGCTTGATCAAAACCTGAGCACCAGAAACCTTCACTTCAGCGTCGTGAGGAATAGTTTCGTTTAGTACAGGGATAGTGATCATGTTTTTCTTAGCAACATCAGTTGCCTTAGCGATAGCAGTCTGAACGTCCTGTCCTTTTGAGACACCAACGCCAACTTTGTTCTTGCGGTCACCCACAACAACAAGTGCTTTGAAGCGGAAGCGACGTCCACCCTTTACCACACGGGCAACACGGTCGATATTGATTACCAATTCTTCAAATTGCTTTGGCTCAGCAGGTGCTTGGTCGCGACGGTTGTCACGACGAGGCGCATTACCGCCTGCACGAGGAGCACGAGTGTTAGTAGTAGCTTGTTCAGCCATATTAGAACTCCAATCCTTCTTTACGTGCAGCGTCTGCAAGAGCGCTTAGGCGACCAGCGTACTGGCGACCGTTGCGATCGAACACAACTGCGGTTATTTTTGCTTTCTTAGCCTTCTTAGCGATATCAGCACCGACAAGAGCAGATTGCTCAGTCATTGTGCCGGTGTGCTTTGCGCCGACAGTCGTTGCTGCAGCAATTGTATGCTGCTTAACGTCGTCGATAAGCTGAGCGCTGACATGCTTGTTTGAGATTGTTACGGTAAGGCGAGGACGCTCGGCAGTACCGATAACTTTTGCGCGTACGCGGTTTTTGCGAAGAGTCTTATTAAGGAGCTTCTTAGCGAGGTTAGCAGCCATAATTATTTACCAGCCTTTCCAGCCTTGCGAAGGATAACTTCGTCAGCATACTTAATACCTTTACCTTTGTATGGTTCAGGCTTCTTGAGTGAACGAATTTCAGCCGCAACTTGGCCGACAGCTTGCTTGTCGATACCGTTTACGATGATGTTCATTTTCTCTACTGTAAGAGTAACGCCGGCCGGAGCTTCGTACTTAACTGGGTGTGAGAAACCAAGCTGCATCTCAATAGCTTGTCCACCACCGGCAATACGGAAACCGACACCGTTAACTTCAAGTTTCTTTTCAAAACCTTTAGTAACGCCGTCAACTGCATTATTTAATAGAGCGCGCTGAAGACCGTGTTGGGCCTTAGCGATACGCTGATCGTCCTTACGAGTAACGATAGCTTGAGTACCTTCGAGGGCAACAGTCACGTCGCTCAGGTGCGGTACAGTCAGTTCGCCTTTAGGCCCCTTGACTGAAATAACATCTGAATCAACCGTGATTGTCACACCTGCAGGTACGTCAATTGGTAGTTTTCCGATTCGACTCATATCTACTTCTTTCTTTATTAGTTCTTATTGCGGCTTTGGACAAAGATAAAGACGGATTGCAACGCGCACCTCTGTACCGATTAGTCTTATTCCTCATGACATGTTAGCACAAATGAGGCGTTTACGCTAGTCCCCGGTCTCATATTGCCAACTAAAAACTGCCGCATAACGCGGCAGTTTTTAGTAAGGCTCCAAAAGGATTAGTAAACCTTAAGCAGGAGTTCACCGCCAAGACGCAACTTAGTTGCTTCATGTCCGGTAATCACACCCTTGCTCGTACTAATGAGAACGAGTCCACGACCGCTTTTTACACGAGGGATATCGTTTGCACTAACGTAGACACGACGACCTGGCTTTGAAAGTCGGGTAATCTCAGTGATGTTACAGTTCTCGCCTGGCTTGTTGATCGTTACGACCAATGTATCGCGTGGCTTACCTGCTTCAACCTTAACGTCTGTAAGGTACTTAGCTTTTTTAAGTTGCTCAGCAACTACTTTTTTTAGCTTGCTTGATGGAACGCGAATTTCGTTCTTGCCAACCATTGACGCATTTCGAATGCGAGTTAGTAGGTCGGCGATTGGGTCAGTTGATTGTAATGACATATCTGTTTCCTTTCCTACCAACTACT
>CAMPKW010000049.1 GCA_946887425.1 uncultured Candidatus Saccharibacteria bacterium
CGCCTATCGTCACTTTATCGAGGACTGCTTCTCCGATCCAAAGATTTTCGCCAAAATGCCACAACATAAGGTCAACCTCCCGGCCGACATAAAGCCTTCTCAAATGAAACTCACCCAATGGGTGGACCTGTTTAACGTACAACAAAAGTATCGCTAATATAGCATTAGACGCTCTATGGCATCCGCTGTTGTGTGATAAATGTCACACATAAAATGTGATTGCTCTCGTAGAGGCCACTCTACCTCTTACGCTATGGTCAACGTTAAGCACTTAGTCGGCGCATACGTTTCGCGCTGGAATCAAACGAGGAAGCCATGAAAAGCCGCAAGACGATAGTACCTAGCATCAGAAGGCGACAATGGGGTGCAGAGCGACGCACGACCCCGCTGTCAATGGTGCACGACATACCCTCGACTCATAAAATCGCACTCAGTCGATTAGCGATTGTTCTTACTATCGTCTTCTGGGTGGCCTATGTTGTGTCGACGGTCATTCGACAACTCTTTGACGGCCCTCAAAGTTTTCAATTTACTATGCACACTATCGGCTACCTAATAGTTGTAACCTTCCTCACCTTTTCAGCCCTTATGTATCTCGTGGCACGCCAAGGAGCACTGCAGCGCTTCAGCCGACATGTTCGCGTTCCTCGTGCTGAACTCGATCGTCACTTTACAGACAATCAAGCACCTATTACGGTTCTCGTGCCTTCATATAGCGAAGAGCCCCAAGTCATACGAAAGACTCTGCTATCTGCCGCACTTCAAGAATATCCCAACCTGCGCATTGTATTGCTACTCGATGACAACCCTTACCCAACCAGCCCCGACGCAGCAAGCCGACTTGATGCAACCAGAAACATTGGCAGCGACATCATGAAACTGCTCTCAGGTCCTCATAGACGCTTCGCAACTGCATCTGAAGCTTTTGAACAGCAGTATCCAAACGCCACACATGCCCCCCTAAAAGCTACCAGAGAATTAGCAACACACTACAGCTGGGCTGCGAACTGGCTAAATAAACTTGCCGATAAAGAGGACGTTGAAGACCACGTGGATCTCTTCTTTACCGAGCAAGTCCTGCAAAATCTCGCCAAAGAGTTACACCTCATGAAAGACGCTCTTATTGCTTCATGCGATGAAAACACCCCTCTCACAACAGATCGCATACGCCAACTATACCGCCGCCTCGTATGGACCTTCAGTGCCGAGTTAGAAGTTTTTGAAAGAAAAAAATTTACATCGCTGTCGCATGAAGCCAACAAGGCAATGAATCTTAACTCGTATATTGGACTAATGGGTGGTACATATCGTAGCGAACAAACACCAGACGGCGCAGTCCTCGTGCCGACTATAAGAGGAAAAAAAGGTGACATCACCATACCCGATAGCGAATTTCTGCTAACACTCGATGCCGATTCTATCCTACTCCGCGAATACTGCCTGCGTCTCGTTTATTTCCTACAGCAACCCGACAACGCCAAGGTTGCCGTCACCCAGACACCTTATTCATCTTTCCGGGGAGCGGCGACACGCATTGAGCGACTTGCTGGCGCTACAACCGACATCCAGCACATCCTTCATCAAGGCATGAGTCACTACGGCGCTACCTTCTGGGTTGGTGCCAATGCCGTCATCCGCAAACGCGCTCTCGATGATATTGTCGAAATGGAGTGGAGTGGCGGTTTTGAGGTTCGTCGCTTCATTCAGGACCGCACAGTTATTGAAGATACCGAATCTAGCGTTGACCTTACTCTTCACGGATGGACACTTGTTAACTACCCGGAGCGCCTCAGCTACAGTGCCACTCCTCCCGACTTCGGTTCACTTATCGTTCAGCGACGACGCTGGGCTAATGGCGGGCTACTTATTCTGCCGAAACTTCTTGAGCAGACGCGGGAGCGAAAAAGACGGAATGAGTTTGTATCTCCTACAGAGTTACTGCTCCGTCTCAACTATATGGCATCTATTGCCTGGGCAAGCTTCGGTTTGATATTTCTGCTTGCCTACCCATATGACAGCCGGCTTCTTAGCCCATTTGTTCTGCTTGCTGCGCTCCCGTATTTCCTCGCTATGGCCAGCGACCTCAAGTATTGCGGCTATAAACGTAGTGACATTTTCCGCATCTACGGCTTCAACCTCATCCTTATGCCAGTCAATCTAGCTGGTGTCCTAAAATCACTTCAGCAAGCGCTCACTGCCAAGAAAATTCCGTTTGCTCGTACTCCAAAAGTCAAAAACCGAACCATCGCACCTATGCTCTATGTTATCGCTCCGCTACTAATTGTCGGGTTCTCGGTGTTTACACTGTGGCGCGACGCAGTAGTGGGCAACTGGGGCAATGCCGCATTTGCTGGGTTCAATGCTTTTGTCGCAGCATGGGCAATACTAGCCTATATCGGCATCGGCAATACACTAATCGACATATGGCATGGCCTTACTGACTGGATGTACGTAGACTCACCTCGCACCTCCAGTACCCCTACCGCATCACAAGCGCCAGCCCTTGACTGGCAGGCAATCCTTTACCATGGCGATGCACAGGGTCATGTGCCGCTCGCTATGCGCAATAGTATGACAGCGCCAACAAACCGCGCCAAGGAGGAGGTCGTCTAATGTCCGCATCAACTCAGCAGATCACCCCCAATCAACATCGACACCTTTCGCCGTGGCGGGTCATGCTCGGCATTTTCATCCTTGCTCTAGCTGCAACTGGCCTATTTTTCGGCACTCAGCGATGGCAAGATATACAAGCCAACAGCTCCTCGAGTCCATGGTTTGCTAGCTATGTTGACGTGACGGCGACGCCAACATTCCCCTTTGAAAAAATGGGTGCCGGTGCGAAAAAAGACGTCATTCTATCATTTATAGTTTCAGCATCATCCGACCCTTGCTCTCCGACATGGGGTAATGCCTATACACTCAATCAAGCGGGCGAATCGCTCGATCTCGATCGCCGTATAGCTCGACTACGTCAGCAAGGCGGCAGCGTTGCGGTATCGTTTGGAGGTCTCAGGAATAATGAACTCTCCCTGAGGTGCACCGACGAAGCTAAGTTATACCAAGCCTACAAATCGGTCATCGATAGATACGAAATTAATACTATTGACCTTGATCTCGAAGGCGATAGTTTAAATGATACGGCGGCAGGAATTCGTCGCGCCAAAGTTATCGCTAAGCTTCAGTCGGACCGGCGTAATAACGGGGAGTCTTTAGCCGTTTGGACAACCCTTCCTGTCACACCCCAAGGACTTAGCGAGGCTGGCACAAATAGTATCGGTCACTTGCTCGCTAACAAGGTCGACCTTACAGGCGTTAATGCCATGACAATGGATTACGGTGAAAGTCGACCCAAAGACCAAAGCATGCAAGCCGCAGCTGAAAGCGCCCTAACTCAAGTTGAACGCCAGCTGAACATTCTTTACAAACGTACCGGCACTCACCTCACCTCAGCAACCGTTTGGTCAAAGGTTGGCGCTACGCCAATGATTGGACAGAATGATATCCCTGATGAGATCTTTACCCTAGACGACGCTAAAGGCCTCAACGCTTTTGCGCTTGCACGCGGCGTCGGAAGAATGTCTATGTGGTCAGCCAATCGTGACACAACCTGCGGAAGTAACTATATCAACCTTAAAGTCGTTTCTGACTCCTGCAGCGGCATCAAGCAAGACGGTAAAAGTTTTGCCGAGCTATTGGGAGAAGGCTTCAACGGCAGTCTCGCAATGAATGCTGCCGGCGTGACGACTTCTAATGCCCTGGACCCGAGCCAGATAAAAGACGATCCCGCGACTAGCCCCTATCAGATATGGTCTCCGGAAGGTGCATATTTAAAGGGGACAAAGGTAGTATGGCATCGCACCGTTTATGAAGCGAAATGGTGGACCCAGGGTGATCTTCCTGATAGTCCCGTCCTTCAATCATGGGAAACGCCCTGGCAGTTAGTTGGACCGGTAATGCCGGGTGAAAAACCGCAGCCCCAAGCAACACTGCCCGAAGGCACCTACCCACATTGGTCAGGTAATGATCAGTACAATACGAGCGCACGCGTGCTCTTTAACGGCGTACCCTACCAGGCCAAATGGTGGACTCAGGGCGACAGTCCAGCCGCCGCATCCTCAAATGCCGACAGCTCACCATGGGCGCCCCTGACTCAAGCGCAAATTGATGATGTAGTTCGTAGTCTACAAAAGCCAAAGGAGTAAACGCTGCCAAATAAATTTATCCACGAGTCAGAAAATATCATCGGTACAAGACACGGTATAAACTATAATGAAACACAATGAACACTAGCCTAGCATCAAATGATTTACGGCTCAGTATCCGCT
>CAMPKW010000050.1 GCA_946887425.1 uncultured Candidatus Saccharibacteria bacterium
GCCACTTCCAGCACGATGTTTTTCGTTTCAAGGCTCACTTCGCTCTCGCCGCCACCCATAATACCCGCCAGTCCAACCGGACCTTCACCATCAGTAACCACGATGTCATCTTCAGTGAGTTTATATTCTTTATGGTTAAGCAGGGTGATCGTTTCACCACTGCGCGCCATCCGAACGCCAAGTGCACGTCCACGCAACTTGTCGTAATCATATGCATGAGTCGGCTGTGCCGTCAGCAGCATAATATAGTTCGTTATATCGACAATATTATTGATTGGCTTACTACCAAGGCGCACCAGTTCGCATTGTAGCCACAACGGACTTGGCTTTACTTCAATGTTCTTAAGCGCAACAGCCATGAAGCGAGGTGTATTTTCGGGAGTATCATTAAAGACATCAAGCGCCAATCCCTCACCGCCAACAAACACAGGTGCGTCCACGTACCACTGCGGGCTATTAAATTGCTTGTGTTGAATACCGGCGATTTCACGCGCCACCCCTAGCTGACCGAAACAATCCGGGCGATGTGTAAACATTTTATTTTCAATATCAATAATAGTGTCGTCGAGACCATATACCTGCGCAAAGCTGGCGCCAGGCTTAATGTCGATTGCGTTCGGCTTCCATTCGGCCGGATCGATTTCGATAATACCGTCATGGTCACTATTGATCGCTAGTTCATCGCCAGCCGCCAGCATTCCTTGGCTCAAAATACCACGGAGGGGTCGAGCATCAAGTACAAACGGTTCATCGTCATCAAAACTTGCCGGTACGGTACTTTTTGGCGGAAGCCATACGACGAACACTCCTGTACGAGCGTTTGGCGCACCACAAACTACCTGCACGTGGCCATTCTCATCACGCGGAACATCAGCCACTACGCCACCGTCATCAATCTTGCAAACACTCAGCTTGTCAGCGTTGGGGTGCTTTTCGCAGTCAACGATCTTTGCAATGACCGCATCTTTGTATTTTTCGCCCAGATCAACAACCGATTCAACACCACCGAGCTGTTGATTGATTTTTTGCACCAGCTCATCAACCGACAGATCGATATCGGTATACTGTTTGACTGTATTTATGCTAACTTTCATTAAAATTGCCTCAAGAAATCTAATTTACCACTTTCAAAATGCCGCACGTCTTCGATGCCATATTTCATCATCACCAGACGGTCAACACCACAGCCAAATGCAAAGCCAGTGTAGACAGTCGGGTCGATATCGGCAGCCTTGAGTACGTTCGGGTGAATCATGCCGCAGCCCAAAAGTTCAATCCACCCTTCGCCGCCACAGACCTTGCAGGCAGAATTCTTACCTTCACAAAATGGACAGCTCAAAGCAAATTCAAAACTTGGTTCGGTAAAAGGAAAGTAGAATGGATTGACTCGCACATCGAGCTTCTTGCCGTAATACTCTTCCAAAAATTTCTGGAGCGTTGCAACCAGCATGCCGGCATGAACTTTTTTAGCGACATATACCCCTTCGATCTGATAGAACGTGTGCTCATGGCGAGCATCAAGATCTTCGTTACGAAACACACGATCAGGCACTACGACCGCAATTGGCTCATCTTTTTCTAGGTTCGTCTTGTATTTTTTCAAGACACGATTCTGCATAGTACTGGTGTGCGCAGGTGCAATAAGCGGCTCGCCATTGCGATCGGTCTCAACCGTCATGAATGTATCGTAATCGTCACGCGCCGGGTGGCCTTTAGGAAAGTTCAATACCTCAAACATATGCTCCTGATCATCGATTTCACGCGATTCTTCTGTCGTAAAACCCATGCGGGCAAAAATATCCGATAACACCGTGATCTCGCGCATCAACGGATGAATAGAACCCTGCTCAGTCGGCAGTAGTGGGATTGGACCGATATTGCTATCCCACGGCGCCGTAACATCAAGCGGCACCACACTACTGTCTTCAAGTTCAGCCTCACGAGAAACGATAGCCGCCTCAAGTGCAAGCTTCAATTCATTTACCGCTTTGCCGTAGACACCACGTTCACTTGGGTCAAGTGATGGGATTGCCGCGTACAGCTCTTTAATTTCTCTTGCTTTTAGCACCTCACGAGGCTCGGTACTTGTCGCGACTTTTTCAAGAAGCGCAGTTTGAATCGATGCAATAGTGTCATTCATAATTGACTTTATTATACACTAATTCACCCCTGTTTCACCAACTATTACTAGGATGATTGCAAAATAAGATAGATCGTCACACCGACAGTCGCGATCCCTATAAGTACCCACACCCACGCAAGGCTAGTTGTTGTCTTGGTGTCTTTTAGGTACTGCGAATCCTTGACGCCGTCCGGTCGATCAGCCACGCCCAGCGCCTTCTTCTTTGCTTTTTCTTGAAGCTCGGCTGCAATTCGCTTTTGCAACTCACTCCTATCGTCTTTTTGATTCACAAATAATGCCATAGGCTCATTATACCACTCATGTTTATCTTAACGAGGATGTGCTATACTTTAGCCATATTTCACTTAAGGAGGGAAATTACATGGCAACCAAAAAAACCACTTCGGCCGCCAAGAAATCGACAGCCCAAACGTCGACAACTTCAAAGCCAAAAACAACTACTAAAGTAACGACAGTAAAAGCCGTAGAAGCTCCTAAGAAAGTAGTAGCGAAGAGCTTTAGCCTTGGCCGCTCGCCAATCTTTGGTGCAGCTATCGCTGAGTTAATCGGTACATTCCTACTCGCTGCAGTCGTCGTAGCAACCTCAGGCCAGCCACTATTCGTAATGTTCGGTCTTGTTGGTATCGTACTTGCGATTGGTGCATTCTCAGGTGCACACGTAAACCCACTACTCACCGTTGGTGCATGGGTAACACGCAAGATTACAGGCGTTCGTGCACTTGCTTATATCGTAGCTCAGGCGCTTGGTGCACTTCTTGCACTCGTCGTTCTGTCAGCTTTCGTACAGCAAGCACCAGCTGCTGACCCTCAGATGGCAATGCTCGGTCAAGGTGCAGCAGATCTATTTAAGGCAGCTGCCATCCCAGAAGGTAAAGAATGGGCCATCCTATTTGCCGAACTTCTCGGTAGTACTATCTTTGCATTTGCTGTTGCAAGCGCTCTACGCACAAAAGAGAAAATTGGCGCTGCCTTTACAGTTGGTATCGGTCTATACACCGCACTTCTTATCGGTGGATCTGCCGCTGTACTCGTTGGCGGTGGCGCAATCATCAACCCTGCGGTTGCAATTGCAGTCCAAGCCTTCAGCGGTCTAAAGGACGTATGGCCAATCGTCATCTACGCTCTTGTTCCACTTCTCGGTGGTATCATTGGCTTCGCGCTAAACGATACACTGAACCGCGAAACAGTCGAGGAAAAGATCATTTAATTATCTTTCTCGATAAAATACCCCGCATCACGCGGGGTATTTTTTATTCATCTCGTTGCGGTCGATCAATCAACAGCGCTTCGACCGATGGGTCGTTGCCTGCTATCTTAATCACATCTTTATCAACCTTCCCAAGTTCTTTATGGGCGGCATTATAATGATTGACCGTCGTACCAAGCGCATTTCCAAGCTTTTGCATGTAATCCTCGAATTTACCAATATGCTGCCCAAGTTTACCAACTCGGATCTGAATATCCTTTGCCTGCTCCTCGATTTGCAAACTACGCAAACCCTGCAACACTGTCTGCAAATACGCCATAAAGCTTGTCGGACTCACAATAATCACTTTCTTATCACGGAAGGCATATTCGATAAGATCGCGCGCACTACTCCCCGTCCCCACGTCGCCAATCAATAGATCATAGTAGAGCGATTCACTTGGAATAAACATGAACGCGAAGTCCATTGTGTTCTCACTCGGGCGGATATATTTACTTGTTTCATCGATGCGCATTTTCAAGTCAGTACGCACTTTCGCAAGCAGTTTTTCCCTTTCGAGCTTACTACTCTCTCCGACCATTCGATTATAATTTTCAAGACTAAACTTACTATCAATCGGAAGTATTTGACCCTTCTCCAAAAAGACAACCGCGTCTACGATCTCTCCGTCGCTAAATCGATATTGCATCTGAAAATTCTTTGGCGGCAAAATATTATCAAGTACCGATTCTAGGTAATACTCACCAAACACCCCGCGCTGCTTCGGGTTTTGCAGCACATTTTGAAGTGTCTTAAGCTCATCGGCCACATCGACAACTCGGCGATTCGTTTCATCGAGTTTTGTAAGCCGCTGCGTCACATCAGCTACTAATTTTGCGCTCTGAGATAGCTGTCTTTGAACTGACGTCTGCATAGAAA
>CAMPKW010000051.1 GCA_946887425.1 uncultured Candidatus Saccharibacteria bacterium
CCGCGCTCTTCGTACGCAAGTACCAAAATTAATTGCTTGTTATTGTAATGAGTATCCGCAAGTGACTGGATCGTTGGCTCAAGCACTTCATAACTTTCATTATAGGCTGCAATAATAACAGCATTGTAAAGCTCTGAGGGACGTGGAAATGCCCCAGCCTCAGCTGCAGCCATGCGGCGTAAGTTTTCACGGTGGACTTCATAGCCGAATTCATGAGAATGCGCCTGGACTTTTTTTGCGTACGAAGCTTTTGGATCCTCGAGTTCACGGAGTCGTTTTGCCCAATCAAGCTTTTGCGCGCCCTCGAGTCGCTTCTGCCCACTGATCATATGAATAGCGATACCGGCAGCCTTCACAAGCACTGTCGTAATAATAAGCAGTAGATAAATAGCGGCAAGCAGAGGGCTAAGGTATGCAAGCACAAAAAGAAGAATAAAGGCACCGTAACTCAGCAGTGCCGGCAACATCTCAAAGAAACGATAGAGGGGTGTTCGCTTACCGAGTGGTATTTCAAGATTAATCATATTACGACAGCGATGCCACCTGTAGGATTGAATGAGTAAGGACCCAGGCAATCAGGATCGTCGCAATACCAAGCCACGCAAAGCCAATTGCAAAGCTACGATCCTTTTCTTGGTATAACTTCGCCACAATACAGGTATGAACCGCGCCAACAATACCGCCAAAAGCGATAAAGCTCAAGAAGTAGTACCACTTATCGCGATAAAAGTTAGTAATACCAAACGCCGTATAGTGCGTCACGACCTGCAGCTCACTTGCACGAAGTGAGACTGCGATCGATATACAAAAAGCAATAACCAGTAGCAAAAAAGCACCGAGCAAGATTGCAACTACCCTGTCGGCAATTATAGTCTTCACTATTTCAAGAGTTCGTAATTTCATAAATAATTTCCTAGAAACTCCAGTTGGTTTTATACTTGCGCTTGTACTCATGGAGCCGCTGACCGGATTTGAACCGGTGACCTACGCTTTACGAAAGCGCCGCTCTACCAGCTGAGCTACAGCGGCATTAATGCATCTTCGTTATTATATCACCCTAGTTCGTGAAAATAAATGGCCGCCGAGTGTTGCAACAGAGGCCAAAAACTGATATCATACGAAGGTTAATGTGATATGCGCTCGTAGTGAAGGGGTTATCACGCCTCCCTGTCACGGAGGAGATCGCCGGTTCAAATCCGGTCGAGCGCGCCATAGAAAAAAGACTATCAACCGATAGTCTTTTTTCTTAGTCTTGACGCGGCCACAATTAAAAGAAGCTACGAGAGAGCAGCTTCTTTTAATTGAGGGGGTTCATGTTATTTGGCAGGAAAGCGATCTTCTACTGCGCGCCAGTTAACAACATTCCACCACGCCTTCACGTAGTCATCACGTTTATTCTTGTAGTCCAAATAATACGCATGCTCCCAGACGTCCAAGCCTAGTAGCGGCGCATCATACCCTTGCATGATGGGAGTATCTTGGTTAGGTGTAGTAATAATTTCCATGTTAGGTTGCAACCAAGCCCAGCCACTTCCGAAAACGCCTAATGATTTTGCCGTAAATTCATCCACAAAAGCCTGAAAACTACCATATTGCGCAACAATCGCCGCTGCTAGCTCACCGGTAGGTTCACCGCCACCATCGGGTGACATCCATTGCCAGAAGAGACTATGGTTGTAGTGGCCACCACCATGATTGCGCACAGCGGCATTCACAGCCTCGGGCAAATTATCAAGATCTGTCAGTAAGCTCTCGAGTGGTCGCTCTCGCAGCGCAGGCGCCTGATCGATTGCCGCATTGAGCTTATCGACGTACGCCTGATGATGCTTGCTGTGGTGCAGCTGCATAATATCCTTACTAATATACGAGCCGAGTGCGTCGTAGTCATACTGTAGCTCCGGTAAATGGTACATGGACACCTCCTTAGTTATTAGGGCCTGATTGCGCAGCTTCTTTATCAGCAACAGGTAGCGTAATATAATTGTGCACTTTGCCCTGCTCTCGCACCGCCTTAAGCTTATTTGCAAATTCCGTTACAGGGATGCGAATAAAGCTGTAGTTCAGTTGCGTATCATTGATATCGAGCAGCTTAATGAAGTAAAATCCGTCACCAGCGAGAGGCTTCCCTAGACCGGCCGTTGGCTTGATAGGACCAGAAATCTGCCCCTTCGTTAATTTTGCCGCAGCCTCACTTAAGCCACCGTCACGATTATTCTTAGGAACAAGGCCAGAGGTTCCCACGGTCACCTTCTCCACACCCTTACCACCTTGGGCTTCGGCGATCTTGTCAAAATCAGCTTGCGGATCTTTGACAGCCTGCGCCACTGCGTCCTTCTTTTTATTGGCCGCTTGATCAATCTTGTAGGTCACCTCTTGCAGTAGCAGCTGATTAGTCAGCTCGTGCTCGTATTCATCCGGTGTCCAGTTGTAATGATCGAGAATCACTGCATCGTACGCTTCTTTCGATACGACAACATCACCAACGTGTCGCTGCTTTTCGAGGAGACTATTGATCTGCTCTTTAGATAGCGAAATATCATTTTCACGAGCAAGTTTTGAGGCGTACGCATATTCTACAGCCTTATCCATAGCCTGATTCTTGTGATAGATAACCTGTCGCTTACCGTCCTCGCTTGAGGTGTTTAGCTTATCCTTCTGCTCTAGATAATAAATATTAAAGCGGTATTGCATAAGATAATCGCTATAACGAACAGGCTCATCATCTACTGATGCAACTGGTATTGGCAACGCTTTCGTAACACGGTACAAGAAGGTGCCCGTATTTTGAGCAACATAAAGCTGCTGCCAAATAAGGACAACGATAAGGGCAAGCGCCACAAGACTAATAATAATTGTATTAAACACCAAGCGGTGGCGAGCATACTGCATCGGATACTTGAATCGACGCCCACCCGCAAGGATGCGCTCACGATGTTCAGCAACTGTCTCGTTAGTGATACGCGACGATGGTTGCTCGACTGCTTTTTTGCGCAATTTAAGCGATAATTTCTTCATACTCTCCTCGTTCAGCTGACGCGGCACTCACCGCATCCTGTAGCTGGTTGTAAATCTTATCAGGATGCTCAACTTTATTGATCACCAGGTCGCCGACAAATGTCTGGATGACAATGGTACCAAAGCCAAATAACTCACCACTGAACCCTGGTATATTATAGCTTATGTTTTGGATCTTTGACAGTCGCAGCTCGATCACATCCTTACCAAAGAAGCCTTTTTGAGTAATCTGACGGATACGCTGGTCGGTGACGATATACATTGTAAAATACCACATAAGAAAGTGATACGAAAACAAAATGAGACCCAACACGAGCCCGGCAATCGGAAGAAGAAATAGTTCAAGATTAGACTGCCAGATGAGTGGCGGCACTGATGAGATCACAAAAGGAATAAGCAGCAGGTAAAAACCTTTTCGCATGGCGATAATGTGCCGGCGAAAAACAAAGAGTAATTCTTCTCCGTCGCGCTGGCCGTCAAAATCGAGCCGTGGTGCTTGTTCATGTTTAGTCATAATTTTGTGGTACCCCGGGCAGGACTCGAACCTGCAACCATATCCTTAGGACGGATCTACTCTATCCAGTTGAGCTACCGAGGCATACACGTTATTGTAGCATGAAAACAACAGCGGTAGAACGCTGTTGTTTTCATGTAAACGCCGACAGTGACTAACGAGTAAATTTCTCGTGCAAGACTGAGTAATCGTATAACTCCTCTTTTGAAAACCAGTGTGGAATTTCCTGCTGTGCGTCCGCAAGATCACCGGATGCATGAATGAGGTTAGGGATACCTTTGTTCTGCTCATCACCATAGCCATAGCTCATATGTGAAAAATCACCACGAATCGTGCCTGGTGCAGATGACTTCGGTTCGGTTGTTCCAACTAGCTTACGGACCAGTTCGACTGCTTCAACACCCTCAAGCACCATCGCAATCACTGGGCCGTCGCTCATCATGTCGAGTACCGCATTAAAAGTAGCCTCACCGCGTCGAGTAATCACCTGACCGATTTCTTCGTAGTGCTTATAATAATGATCACGATCAGGTGCGACCATTTTTGTTGCAATAATTTTTAATCCAACGCGCTCAAATCGAGTGAGGATTTCGCCGACAATGCCCCGTTGAACTGCATCAGGCTTAAAGACGATTAATGTTTGCTGAACCTTTGTATCCATATAGCTCCATTCCGTT
>CAMPKW010000052.1 GCA_946887425.1 uncultured Candidatus Saccharibacteria bacterium
CTTGGCTCATAACCAAGAGGTCAGAGGTTCAAATCCTCTCCCCGCTACCAAGAAAGTCTTCGAAGATTCTTCGGAGCCTTTTTTGTTTACTGCATATCTGTAAAGTGGACTAATTTTTGAGGTTCCAAATGACAGAGCTCGCGGATATTTCATCTGTTAGCATTGCTAGCTTATAATCCTATTAAATTAATGATGGTTATGGTAAGTTAGCTACATAACATAAGACGGGTGGGTTAGCACGCGCATTAGGACACGGTCATTTTCTACGTCAAATATAATGTGGAGTATCGGCGTCGTTATATGTGCCGCTCTAGTGGTTGGTATGGTTTCACGCTACCTCGAATTGCAGCAAGCTCGCGCAACCGAATTATACTCATGGACAAATCAAGCAGATCCTATCGTACAGCCTCAAAAAACTGAATATACTGATGGCGCAACAGCTGTTGCCGGTCCAACATGGGGCTGTACTTCGAAATATGTAATTAATGTTAATCCTGGATTTGACGGCGCTCAAGGTAAGAATTGCTTCATATCTGGTAGGGATATATTGGTCAATGCGCCACGGTCCTATGCTGTAAGGGTGGGTTCATTTGATGATAACAAGACCTTTCCGCTTAATGTAAATAATAATCAATCATTCCATATTCTTATTCCAGGAACAAATAAACTCATCAAGCACACAAGGCACAATACTGCTCCGGGTCGGCTAACCATTACGAACAATATTAGAGATAAAATGACCCCAGTGCGTGACGCCTCCGGTCAGCTTCAGAGTTTTGATTATACCGATAGCCCTGAGTATATTTTTGAGCATGCAAATGGGGCTTGGGATGTAGGCGATATTGCCTATTCTAATAATGGCAAATGGCTCGTTGCTGAGGTTAAAGGCGTTGGCTTAGTGCGTATTGATTTAACGAATTACGCAGCAAAGCGTTTCTCGACATATGACGCCAACAGTAGTGGTAGCGTAGAAGTGCGACTGGCAATAAGCGACGATGGGGAGCATGCTGCGCTATTTGGTCCGCAAAGTGGCTATAGCTCATTTAGCTTTTACGATATACCAGAGAATTGTGGAGATACTTTAGGCACAGAGTATGTGAGTAGTAGTGTACCGGTGGCGGGATCATGTGCATCAAAAGTTATGCCGGCATCGTTTAATGCAAGCTTGGGTCTTTATTACTCAATGCCTCCGCAAGCTGTAAGATACGGCAATGAAAATGGTGAAATAAAGTATGTCACCAGCATGGATTCCGAAAGTGGAAGCGTGACGTGGGGACGGCTCTACGCGCCGGGTTATGCACCGCAACGCCTTGGCTACTTGGCTATGGGAGACTCGTACTCAAGCGGCGAAGGCGATACGGACCAAATCAATAACACTGATATTAAGTGGTATCTACCTGCTACTGACGTGAATGAAAATAAGAGCGCAGGTGTTCCGCGAGAGAAGTGTCATATCAGTCTACGATCGTACCCGTACAAAGTTAATCAAGAAAAAACAATTGAAGGCGGAATGAAATCGATTGCCTGTTCAGGGGCGGTAATTGATGATGTGGTTGGCAATAATAGTAGCTACATGGGTCAGCCGAAGGGTGGTAAGAGTGATAAAGACGACCCTAGGTTGGAGGGGTATGTAGATGCGAATGCACTAAAGTCAGAGGGGCTAAATAACTTTATTCCTGGTCGCAATAAGCAAATTGAATTCGTGAAGCAGTACCAGCCTAAGGTTATAACCCTCACAATGGGCGGCAACGATACTGGGTTTGCGGATAAGATAGAAGCTTGTGTGCAGTTAGGTACTTGTGATTATGCTACGGTCGCATGGAGAGGGAAGCTTAAATCTGAAATAACAGGGAGCTATGATCGACTAGTTGATCTCTACACCAAGTTATATGAAGCATCTGGTAAGTCTGCCAAAATTTATGTACTAGGATACCCACAATTCATCAATGCTGACGCCAATGTAAGTTGTCAGAGTATCTTTGGAATGAACGACGAAGAGCGTAGCATGATCTTTAACAGTGTTACTTATATGAATAATGTAATTGAACAGGCCGCGAAGGCCGCTGGGGTGAAGTACGTTGATATTGAGAACAGCTTGCAAGGTCATCGAATTTGTGACAATGACACGAAGTATGTGACTGCAATTACTAATATTTTTGGCGCAAATGGCAATGAAAGACAAGAGAGTTTTCATCCTAACTCCCTAGGTCATGCGGCTATTAAAGATAGCATCTCACAGGCTTTAGGGAATAGCTCACTGCTAGAGTACAATGTTTGCCCGAACCTTCCTTCAGGGCAGACTCTATGTCCTGACTACACAGCAAGAAAGGATAATATACCGTCAGTAGCTTACTTTGATAACCAGGTTGTTTCAAAGTCAGAATATAAGCCGATGATGAACACTCCGGTGGTAAAGGGTACCCAATATGACGTTGCCATACCAAGTTATAAATTCGCACCAGGCTCGTCTACGACGTTGACGTTCCATTCAGACCCCGTGGAGGCCGGTAGCTATACTGCATCTTCGACCGGTGGACTAGATGTTTCAATTTCTATACCATCAGAGCTTCCTGCAGGCTTCCATACGCTTGTACTTAATGGAACTAGTTATGATGGGCAGCCAATTACAATCAGCCAGGTTATTGAGGTTAGGGGAAGTAATCAGAGTGATATTGATGAAGATGGCATAGCGGATAACTTGGACTCTTGCGCATACATACCTTTGCTTAACAGCGACGCCGACCTAGAAGGTATTGATGATGCCTGTGACCCGGAAGTAGGCTCTTCACCGTTAATATATCGCGCAAGGACTGGGGATACAAACAGGCAGTACGGTAGCGGATTCGAAAAGAGTGACTATATATATCTGGAACGCAATACTCGCGCCGCTTCGATCACAGGGATTACTGGTGATTATGATCCAGATGGAGATGGATGGTCTATCGTGTCAGCTAGTCAAGGGACGCCATATACTACTACGTCACGACCCGATGCGGGTCCGGTTGCGAACTTTATAGTAGAAGGTACGGGAGTGTCAACGAAGCCATATGTATACTTACGAGCTGGAGGGTACGGATGTGTAAGCTATCGGGCAAGTAGCTTATCGAAGGTGGAGGCTGGTCAGACGAGATATCTAACCCGTGTAGCGGATAACACAGATAAGTGCCGCAAAGAATCACCTTCGGATGACCTTGATAACAACGGTCTGGCTGACAACGTACAACCAATTTATACGGCAAGAAATGGCATTCAGGCTAACGGTGAAGATCCATCGCGTATATATCTTTATCGCTCCTTCCATGCAGCCGAAGCGCAACTAGGGATTTCTGATTACACCCCATGGGGGACGGCTGCGGGGAATTACAAGGATCCAATTCGAGAGTGGAACTTGCTTGCATCATCTCAGGGTGAATATATTCCAGCGTACAATAAGCTTGTTATACTTGAAGGATCGGTTAGCGGTCCGTTACCTACAATATTGACTAAGAAGTTGAACGGTGAGTGTATTGCATACCAGCCTAAATCCACAGAGATAATTAAAATGACCACACAGACAACAAGAACATTTAATAAATTAACTTCATTACCGGCAGGAGTAAATTGTGACTAAGACAATAGGAAAAATAAACACAACATCCGACAAGGGGCTTCTTGTCATGTCGGGGTTAGGAGTGGCGGTCAACGCCCTCCTTGCCCTGCTTATTACTTTTGGCCTACCATCCACCTCTGAGTCATCTAATTTGATATCTACTTTTTCCGTAGTTATCATGGTGATTGGTGCGGTTACTCTAGTCCTATCAATTGTGGCTTTGGTTAAGGTTCGCTCGGCGTTAAAGCTGGTGGCGATCCTGAATATTATGCTTACTGCTGGAATGGTATTGCTTGCATATTTTAATATATGGTGGCTTGGCTATTAGCTAGAGCGTGGCGCTTGCAATCGCTGGTTGCTTGATTGAGTCTAGACATACAGCCTGTAGAGTAGCCTAGGCTCTAATCTCGTTCCGGTAGGGTATTCACCAGATAGTCGACCCCTATGAATTGCCTCCATCGCATTAGCTCGTAACAGATAAGGTTCCAATTCAGATGTACTTGGGCTACCAAGAAAAAAGTCTTAGCAATTGCTAGGACTTTTTTCTTTGGTGAATAGT
>CAMPKW010000053.1 GCA_946887425.1 uncultured Candidatus Saccharibacteria bacterium
CAGCTCCGCAGCCGCCAGTAAATCCGTTTGGTCCAACCCCACAGCAGTAATGCTATACTAGGCAGACATGGATAGTAATACCAATGAGTCTCTACGACTCAATAAACACTTAGCCCTTCATCTTGGAGTCTCACGCCGCGAGGCAGATGAGCTTATTGAGCGCGGCCGCGTAAGTGTAAACGGTGTCGTTGCTACGCTCGGCGGTCGCCTACAAGAGGGAGACACTGTTCTCGTCAATGGCCAGCCTATTGTGTCCGATACGGCATTTGTTTATTTAGCATTTCACAAACCAACTGGTTATGTCTGCTCGCGACGTGCCCAGGGCGACAGTGAGACAATCTACGAACTAATCCCTCCAAAATATCAATCACTCAAATCAGTTGGACGCCTCGACAAAGATAGTTCAGGGCTGATTATTTTGACCAATGATGGTGACTTCACCTATAAAATGACTCACCCTAAATTTACCAAGACAAAAATATATAAAGTTCGCCTCGATCATGACCTTGAACCGCTCCATCAGCAAATGATTAGTGATTATGGCGTTCAGCTGGAAGATGGCACAAGCAAACTGATTCTCGAGCGTCTGTCCGAAGAAGACAGAAAAGACTGGATTATTACGATGCACGAAGGACGCAACCGACAAATTCGCCGTACCTTCGGCGCACTTGGCTATGAGGTCAAAAAGCTTCATCGTACGAATTTCGGCAATTATTCACTTGGTGATATACCAGTGGGTGAGTACGAAATCGTCGATATGCGCTAGGTGATATATACACTTCAATACGAAAGCAGCCCCTTGGCACGAGTCGTTCTTCCAAAGAAGAATCATTACTCGAACCAAGGGGCTATTGCGTTGGGTGATCATCAGGTTAGATCATGACCAGCACCCGCGCCACGCTCCCTTTTCGGCAACGCGTTACAGCCACTGATCCCGGCCGACGAAACACGACATGCAGCTCATCGCCAACCCGCACGCTGTCATAGACGGTGACTGCTGTCGTCGTCAGGTCCTCGATGTTAATCTCGGAGCGTGTCAGCTCTAACTGCTTCTCAATCGCGCCGTCCCGGTCACGCCAGACAAAGCCAGTGTCATTGCACTCCAGCCTCATCGTAAACCCCTCACCACCCTGGCAGCCCGTAAGCGTAATGTACGCATACCTGACCGTAAGAGGGGAGAGGTATCCCGAGACACCCTCTACGCATCTGTCCTCATCCTTACCAGACTGAATTGAAACAATATCAACAAGTGCCATTGTATATCTCTTCTCTCATAGCCGGACTAAACGACAAGTATACTATTTCATATATCTAAATTATTAGCAATGCCATTCATCCTTCTTAACGCTTATGCTCGCAAACTAATCCCATCTCTGTTATAATTAAGCAAAGTTATGGCCTCTAAATTACCAACGGTAGCAATTATTGGACAAGCGAACGTCGGCAAGAGTTCGCTTTTTAATCGTATGGTACGTGCCCAGCAGGCAATTGTTGCCCGCGAAGCTGGTACTACCCGCGACAACGTTCTTGGTCGCGTCGAGCATAAACATCACAACTTCTGGCTCGTTGACACGGCCGGACTTAAGGATGCAAACGACGAGTTTGAAGCCTCAATCCAAGAACAAATCACTGAAGCTGCCGATGCCGCCGATGTCATCTTGGTAGTTGTCGATAGCAGCCAGTACGCAAGCGACCGCGATAAATTTGTTGCCAAAAAAGCCCTTCGCTCTAAAAAGCCAGTTATCCTTATCCTCAACAAAGCCGACCTCAAAGAAAGCTTGCCAAACGACGAATTTAAGCGCCTCGGCATTAGCTCGGTCATCCGCACCTCAGCAGAGCACAACTCAGGCGTTATCGACGTCCTCGATGAAATTGTCGAACATATTCCTGCTAAGTTCGAAGAGCAGCCCGATGATATCCTTCGCGTTGCACTGATTGGCCGCCCAAATGTCGGCAAGTCAAACCTTTTCAACTCACTTGCAGGCAAACAGCAAGCGCTCGTAGCTAACATCGCCGGAACAACCCGCGACGTTAACCGTGTCGCCATCCGTTATGGCGCCCGGGATATCGAACTCCTTGATACTGCAGGTATGCGAAAGCCAGGCAAGCAAGAGGTGGGGATCGAAAAGTTCTCAGTCCTTCGCACCCTTCAAGCCATCGAAGAAGCCGACGTCTGCCTTCTTCTTATGGATGTGAACGAGCTCAACACGCAGCTCGACCAGCGTCTTGCTGGTATTATCGACGAAGCAGGCAAGGGCATGGTTATTGTTGTCAGCAAATGGGATAGCGTTGAAGACAAAGACGCCTACACCCGTGATGCGATTGCACCGACCATCTCACGAACTTTCAAATTCACCCCATGGGCACCACTCATCTTTACCAGTTCTGTCACTGGCCAAAATGTCACCAAGCTATTTGATCTTGCACTCGACATCGATGCTCGCCGCAAACAGGAAACAAAGACCCGCGTTCTTAACGACCTTCTACAAAAGGCCATCCAGAAGCACCCGCCAGCCGGCCTCAAGAATACCCATCCAAAACTGCGATACATGGTTCAGACCGATACAGCGCCGCCATGGTTTGTTATCTATGGCTCAAACCTCAAGTTTGTTCACTGGAGCTACAAGCGTTATCTAGAACGCCTTGTTCGCGAAACATACAATTTCGCCGGTACACCAATTCGCTTCAGCTTCCGCGATGAAAAGCAAATCAAAGCCAACAAAGAGCGCATCGCCAAAGGCCTCGCCCCGGTAACGAAGAAGTACAAAGAAGAAAAGACTGCAGAAGCAGCCAAGAAACCAACCGATACAAGCTCATAAAAAGAAAGTACCCCGTGTAAGAAACTACACGGGGTACTTTCTTACACGGGGATAGCCGAGAGCTTTTCCTGTGAGAGGCAGGCTCTACGACTGCGTCGGATAGATTGCAGCCATCAGTGTAAAGAACACACCGATAGCAGAAACCGACGCCATGATCGCACCAAGTACGATCAATCTAGATGTACTGGATCTCTTACGAAGCGACCCTGAACTTTGTCGAGCATCACGCTTCAAGCTGATGCCGTGCTCGAGCACCAGGAGTCCGAAGACAAACAGTGCCAGCGCAATTGCGACCAGTCCGTAGGCTTCAAACGTTCTAGCGTCGGGCATGGCGCATCCCCGATACTTTAGGATTGCGCCTGCGCGCCTGCGCACGGGCAACGAGCAGGATCGTCAATGCCACAATGGGCACTGCCGTCATGAACGCCACCTCTTCGACGTGAAGAGTCAGCCAGTGCAGACCCTCTCCGATCGTTTTGCCGGACTCCCGAACCGAGGTCATGAACTGCTCGAACTTATCGGGCTCATTCTGGTTCATACTATCCCCACCTTTCATATAGATAGACAACATGGCATAGTACTAACATTATAATAACATATTTTAACTATTTCATCAATGAGCTATAGTAGTAACAGATGAAACTCATATTTGCCCAAGGTAATCCCGGAAAAGACTATTCAACTACTCGCCACAACGTAGGTTTTATGACGCTTGACGCGCTCGCCTCAGAGAAAAGCACTGCATTCGCCGCAAAGCCAAAGTTCCACGCGGACACTGCCGAGCTAACTATCGCTGGCGAAAAGGTACTACTCGTCAAGCCAACGACCTTCTATAACGAAACCGGACAATCGGCTCGCAGCTTGGTAGATTTCTACAAACTCGACACAGCCAGCGACGTACTGGTTATTCATGATGATCTCGCGTTGCCACTTGG
>CAMPKW010000054.1 GCA_946887425.1 uncultured Candidatus Saccharibacteria bacterium
GCAGTTGCAACCTTTCAGGCGGTCGAACGAATCGGCATGCCCGAGGCGCAGTACACCCTGTTCCACTGCGCAACGGCGCTTGCCCGAAGCGACAAATCCCGAGAAGCCACTGACCTCATGTACGACGCACTCGCACTCGCAAAGACGTACCCAGACTCACCGGTGCCGCTTCATATCCGAAACGCACCAACTACACTCATGAAGGATCTCGGCTATAGTAAAGGCTACCAGTGGCAGGCTGACTTCAAGCACGAAAAGGGATTTTTACCGAGAGACATTATAAAGTCCGAACATTGATCTAAATCGATAATCATAGCGAATCAGCACGGCATCCCAAGCATCGATCTCGTGAAGGCCTGTCGTTGGCTGACGTTGCTTGTCTGGATGTTTTGCATGGAGGAGTACTTCACCTTCTTCGGGTAAGTTAAAGGTACGCTCATGGTCGGATAAGTTCGCCACAACCAAAAATGTTTCATTGTCATGCGAAACTGAGTAGATATACACGTCATCGTTCACAAATATTTCTTCGTAGTTTCCTACGCGAAGCGTTTTATACTGAGAACGTAGTTTCAGCAGATGCTTGTATAACCAGAAAAATGAATTTTTATCGCGCTGCTGTACCATGACATTTACTTCTCTGTAATCGTCAGCGTAAGGCAGCCAAGGCTTGTCGGCTTTTGTAAATCCAGCTCCCGGATCTGGGTTCCATTGCATAGGTGTACGAGCGATATCGCGACCAAGCCCGATGCCCGGAACCTGTTTTTCGAACGGATCTAAAACATGCTCGGAATCGATGAGTACATTGCTCATACCGATGTCTTCGCCGTAATAAATAACTGGGATACCCGGTAAACAAAGTTGAATGAGTGCAATAGATCTAGCCGCAACCGGGCCAACACGACTGAGTAGTCTCGGTTTATCATGATTACCAAAACAATAGATCGATGCAGATAGCGGATCGCGGGCCTTCTCGCCTTCGAGAATAGTGGCTGCAAGCTTCCTCGCTGATTTACCAGCAGCTATTCCACCAAAATGGAACGGAGCAGAGACGCTCGGATCAACATCATACAGTCGGCGCATTTGTATCTCTTCAGGAAATCCATGATCTGCATAGGATTCAAAAAGCATAATTTTACCGGGATATTTTTTAACTTCCGAGGTTAATACATTAAGATACGTATCCATATAGGCGGTTGACTGGCTGTAAATATGATGAAGACGGCCGTAAGGATCGTTCCCATCGGGGATGTAGTCGAGATTTTCCGGCTCGTCGATAAGCTCAGGATGTTTGCCCAACCAGTTGATTGCGTCAATCCGAAACCCATCTATGCCTAAATCACACCAGAACCTGACGATCTTACGGAATTCATCTTGGACTTCAGGGTTTGCCCAATTTAAATCAGGTTGCTTATCAAGAAAGCTATGCAAATAATACTGCGAACCGTTTGGCTCTTTAGTCCAAGCCGTTCCGCCAAATACGCTCAGCCAATTGTTAGGGGGCGAATCGTCATGTGCTTCTCGAAAGAAATAGTAGTCACGCTTTGGCGAAACTGGGTCTAGGGCAGCTTCTTTAAACCACGGGTGTGCGCTCGACGTATGGTTTGGAACGAGATCTATCATCACAGCAATCTTACGCTTATGAGCTTCGTGCAAAAGTTCTTTAAAATCGTCAAGTGTGCCAAATAATGGATCAACACCCATGTAATCGGAAACGTCATAACCAAAATCTGCCATCGGTGAGGGGTAAAAGGGTGACAGCCAGATTGCGTCGATGTTTAGACTACTTTCTGACCCTTTGAGATATGGGAGCTTTTCGATAATACCCCGAATATCACCAACCCCATCACTATTAGAGTCTTTGTAGCTTCGAGGGTATATCTGAAGAATACCGTTTTTGTTTTTCCACCATTCCATTGTGTTCCATAGTAACATGCACCCCTGTGATACAATATATGTGTCATGAAAATAGCAATGATGGTGCGGGGATTCCTTCAGACGCCCGTACTAAATGACATAGCTTACTCACCGGCAACCGTAGCAAAGAGCATCGCCGAAGGCCTACATGAGCTCGGCCATGAAGTTACGTTCTACGGTCCCGAAGGTACAGACCTCAACGTCTCCAGCATTGAAACCTGTTCGTTGCGTCCCCTCGCCACGACTCAACAAGAGCTAGACGAACTAATCGGGACATCCGATATGTTTTTGGATTACTTACCATCCCTTTATGATGCCAAGATGGCTCGCAAGATGTTACAAGAGGCTGCAAAGGGAACGTACGACGTCGTGATATTCAACCATTTTGAATCAGCCCTCTCACTTGCACCATTGTTCCCTACAGTTTCAATAGTATATATACTCCACGATTTCATCGACGAAACTCGTCGTCACGTTATCGAGATGCATAGCTCACCAAATCAACATTTTATCTCAATATCTGATAATCAGCGACGCGATGCACCAGATCTGAACTTTGCGGCAACAATCCATAACGGTATTGATCCCCACTTCTTTGAGTACGATAACACCCCCGATAACTATCTACTGTTCTCTGGCCGTATCACTCCGTCGAAAGGCGTCAAAGAAGCTGTTCAGGCAGCGGTCCAATCAAAACGGCGATTACTAATCGCAGGTTCTTTGTCCAAGGTAGATTACTGGTATTTCGACGAGCATGTGAAGCCTTTTTTGAATGACCAAATACTGTATCTTGGTATGCTCGATAAAGAACAGCTAGTGAAATACTATAAGAAAGCGGCTGCGCTCCTCATGCCAATCCAGTGGCAAGAACCGTTCGGGCTTTCAATGATTGAAGCGGGGGCGTGTGGTACACCAATAATTGCCTTCGACCGCGGTTCAGTACAAGAGATTATCAAAGACGGCAAAACGGGTTACATTGTAGACAACAGTGCGGAGATGATTCTATCGATCGATAAGGTAGATTCCCTAAAAAGAAAAGATGGTCGTGATCGTGTTGTTAGGTATTTCACCCAGGACCGCATGGTAAAGAACTACGAAACGGTCTTACTCCAAATTTGTGCTGACAAACCCTCATTTGGCAAGAGAGCTGCTAGAAATACTGTTGTTACTCAAAAATTACGCAAACTATCAGAGCGAATCGTTAGACCGAATACTCGTAAAAAGTAGTCTAATATAAATTGGTCGAATTATGATGCTAGCGGTTTTTATGTCTTTCTGATGAAATAAATAGGTGAACAAAGGTTACCTCAGAATTCTAAGACTACTCATTGTTGTTGTCATCGCCCTAATCGGCGCCTACAAAACCTCCGAGATTGAAACCAGAAAACACGATGACTCAACGATAGCTATCGAGACAGTTAACTCGCCCATCGGTGAGGTGCTCACAAGTATTCCGATAAAGGGCCGCGCGGCAAAAACCGGCTACACGCGTGAGCAGTTTGGTGACGGATGGCAGCGGATTGGCGACTGCGACATGCGCAACTATATTTTGGCACGCGACCTAAAACAGACGACTTTCGTAACACCTAGCTGCAAAGTCGCAAGTGGGATACTTGAAGACCCGTATACCGGCAAAACGATATTTTTTATGCGGGGAAGTGAGACAAGTGATGATGTCCAGATAGACCACGTCGTCGCGCTAAGTGACGCCTGGCAAAAAGGCGCCCAACAACTGTCGGCAGAACAAAGGGTCGCTCTCGCTAACGACCCCCTGGAGCTGCTCGCCGTAGAGGGACAGGCCAATC
>CAMPKW010000055.1 GCA_946887425.1 uncultured Candidatus Saccharibacteria bacterium
TATAAACTTACCTCTATTACACCACAGTCGACCACCCCTGGGCAAGTGGTATACTACATAGTATGAATATATATTTCTCGGGTATTGGCGGTGTCGGCATTGGCCCCTTGGCTGAAATCGCACATGACGCTGGATATGAGGTGCAGGGTTCGGACAGCCATGAAAGTCTCGTCACCCATGAATTACAGTCTCGAGGCATTGCTATCTCTATTGGGCAAGACGGCAGTTTTCTCGAAAGCTGTCACCAGGAGCAGCCGATCGACTGGTTTGTTCACACCGCGGCACTGCCAGATAACCACCCTGAACTCGCCTTAGCACGCGCACTCGGCATCCGCACAGCCAAGCGAGATGAACTTCTCGCCCACATCATCACAGAAAAGAACCTTAAGCTCATCGCCGTCGCCGGCACCCACGGCAAGACCACCACAACAGGTATGTTTGTCTGGGCCCTCAAGCAACTTGGTATTTCTGTCAGTTATTCAGTCGGTACGACCCTTAGCTTTGGCCCCAGTGGCAAGTTTGATCCAACCAGCGAATATTTTGTCTACGAATGTGATGAATTCGACCGCAACTTCCTGCATTTCTCACCCCACCTTTCGCTCGTGACATCTATCGATTACGATCATCCGGATACTTATCCAACAGAGGCGGAGTACAAATCAGCTTTCCGCCAGTTCATCCAACAATCAGAGCGTGCGATCGTGTGGCAAAAGGATGCGGACTTCATTCAGAGCCACTACCCAGATGCATGGGCTCTCCAAGAAGACGAGGTGGCCGCTCTCACCCTACCAGGCGATCATAATCGTCGAAATGCCACCTTGGTGCTTAAAGCCTTGGAACGTTTAGATATCGGTGAAAATCGAGAAATTCGCTCCGCACTAGAAGAATTTCCCGGCACCAACCGCCGCTTTGAAAAACTTGCCGACAATCTTTATAGCGACTACGGCCATCATCCAGTCGAGATTGCTGCTACGTTGCAAATGGCTCGTGAATTATCTGACCATGTCGTACTCATATACCAACCACACCAAAACGTCCGCCAACATGAAATTCGCGAACAATACACCGATCAATTTGAATTGGCCGATGAAGTATACTGGCTCCCTACTTATCTTTCGCGTGAAGACCCTCGGCTCGAAATTCTCACGCCAGAACAACTCACCCGTAATCTCACTAATCGCGAGCATGTCCATGTCACCGATTTCAGTACAGAATTATGGACAATCATAGATCGAGCGCGCGCAGAGGGTAAGCTTGTTCTTGGCATGGGTGCTGGTAGTATCGACACATGGCTGCGCACCTCACTCACCCCATAAAACTGCGCAACACTGCTGATGCCGCTTACGCTTGTCGTGCTATACTAAGCACATATGAATCAAGTTATTGATGCGTACCAACAGCTTGGTATACCAGACTGGTTAGAAAAATCTAGCCTCAGTATGCTCAGTACAATTATCGTTGCTACGGTGCTTTTTTACATCGGCAGTGGCCTACTCGCAAAACTCGTCAGACAAGCGGTTAAAAATACCGCCAGACACCGTGACTGGCACCGCAAGGATATGGAAAAACGCCAGCGAACACTCTCGGCGTTGTTTGTGTCTATTTGGCGTATTGCAATTATGATATTCGTGGCTGTCAGTATCCTTACTCAGCTATTTCGCCTCGACCTCGCGCCGCTGTTCGCCAGCGCTGGTATCATTGGCGTGGCACTTGGCTTTGGTGCCCAATCGCTCATAAAGGATTTCCTATCGGGTATTTTCATCATTGCCGAAAACCAATACCGAGTCGGTGACATTATTGACATCGAAGGCGCGAGTGGAACAGTTGAAAGAATTGGCACGCGCTCAACTGTCCTTCGCGATGCCGACGGTAACGTTCACTACTTCCCAAATGGCATGGTCATGCATGTAGTTAATAAAACCATGGGCTATAGCATGGCACGATTCAATATCGCCGTTCATCCCTCGAGCAATATCGATGAAGTGACCTCTATTATTAACCGGATCGGCACCGAACTCGCAGGTGAGAACGAGTGGAAAAACAAGATCATCAAAGCGCCAGCCTTCGTGTCAATTGGCGAATTCACAGGGACCGCGGTCGACCTATTAATTGCCGGTAAAACGCAGCCATCAGATCAGTGGTCAGTGACCGCTGAGATGCGCAAGCGTTTACTTGAAGCACTTGAAGATGCCAATATAACGCTCGCAGTAACACCGAGCGCTCTTCCACGTCCTACGATTAAAAAGTAGCTATTATTTATTGCCGTCGCCCGATGGGCTATCGATCTTCAGTGCAGAATCGCTTAAAACGTCATTTGCAAAAGCGTCAAAGTTCGTTGCGCGTGACGACTGTTCGCTGAATAATTCTCGGAATTGCTTAAGAGCATCTTGATCGATTGGACCAGTTGCCGAGAAGCCTTCGTATTTATCGGCCGCCTTTGTGGCCTCAGAGCGAACGGTTGCGTAGCCAGGTCGACTGAGGTCAAGCTGAGCAGCACCGCTGCTTGAATAAAGCGCCAAGCCTACACCCACTAAAAATAGCGATATCACTACAGCGCTTCCGATCATAATCAGAAATCGATGCTGACTCCATGAACTTGCCACATGTCCATCGGGAGTGTGTGTTTCTTCGATCATGACTTACTTCTCCTCCTGTGTGGACTGTAACGAGGACAAATACTGTTTTTCAAAATTACCAAAAGCTGTTTTATATTCATTAATTTGTTTCGTTAGCGCAACCACATGCTGACGCACTTTTAGGCGCTTTTCGCGAGCCTCGGCAATAGCATCATAAAAGGCAACCGGCTGCTTTGTACAGTCGACCTTTAAAATATCGGACATCTGCTGCTCATATGCCTTATAATCGGTGCGAAACGCGGTTAACTCGCGTTCGTATGCACTAGCGACCGATACGAGCTGGGTTGCATCAAGTCGGCTCAGGCTCACGCGGCTGTTAAACGGTGCCATCAACTTTGTTGAGATTGAATCATAGACCTGACCCCTATTAACGCGCAGCAGTCCATCACTTGCGTGCAGCTGGGCCAATGTAGCTTTTGCCTCGGTACAGTTACTGCGAATGCGCTCAATATGCGCCTCACTCATGAGTGAATCTTGGGCACGAGTTACTTGTGAGTATGTCAAAAATACCAGCGCGCTTACACCGGCAACTATACCTACAAATACAACTCGTTTTATCATTGCTCTATTATCCCTCGAAAATAGCTATTTCGTCAAATGAAGCACGTCATTGCGCTGACTTACCAGCCCATCTCGCACAACTCCCGCCAACGCACGTTCGAATCGCTCATCGACCGTCACGGCCCGTTGCAACTGATCGTGGGTCATGTCACCTGCCGCCAATTCACGAATAATTTGGCCGCGAATTTCACGTACACTTCCCGCCAATGCCGATTGCTTCTTATAATGCCGGCTCTGGTTAATCTTACCTGCCCCCTGCCGCTTCAGCCATGACCCATAATCCATGAGCGCCCAGTAAAATTCACGTGGATTTTCTTGGTCGAGCGTTCGCTCTATAAGCGGATGTAGCTGAG
>CAMPKW010000056.1 GCA_946887425.1 uncultured Candidatus Saccharibacteria bacterium
TCGCCGAAGAGCACTACATGCAGTACGAAGAAGTGCGCACTCACCTCGAGCAGCGCTTCAACATCTACCAGGTGAAGGTGTCGTGCTTCAGCCCTGAAGCAAGAGAGAAGGCCGAGCGGGAGATCGCAGCGATCCCTACAGCCCTTCACCGCTTCCTCGGCATCACGACCAACTCTCGCAAGTAGCTCCGCACGACAGGGGTGACCCGAATACCCTGTAATGGGTAAACGGGTCACCCCCGCCTGTCTAGCGTCTATTCTCTCCTCACCCACCCCGCCACTGTGCGGGGTATTTAATTTTTACAATTTTTATGCTATAATATATAAAGAATTGGGCGCTATACTGCGCCCGCTTGTGTTATGAGTACTATGAAGTCGGTGGAAAAAAACGATACCAGTCTATTCTTGCCACGCCCTTACTCAGAGGCTGATTTTGATGACTATCACGCTGCACCTCTATTGATTGTTGGTGCTCGTGCTCGTAGTGACCTTGTTGCATCACAAGATCGGCTTGCGTTACGGTTTGCCGACGTAGTTAAGTATGAAATTGGTGAGTACGTACGGCCGCCGATTGTCGACTTTGTCACAAGGTCTATTGTTACGCGTATGCAGCAGCGGGAAGGTTTAAACGCTGCCGAATACGCAAAGCGCCTCTATAGGATTCCACGGTACGCAAGTGTTCCTGGGGTAGATACTTGGGAAGCTTTTGTGGCGACTCGAAAGTCGTTGGTGGGAGGTGGTACTGTTCGTCAAAACGAAATTGCTCGAAGAACGCACGGTATGGCTGCGGGTGAGCTCGCAAACCTTACGATTATTGGCGACTTTCGAAAATATCTTGAACCGCCTATGTGGGGTGAAGTGAGCGAACTTATGGGCAAGGATGCAACACCAGAATTTGAATCTATGTATAATCTTGAGGTAGTTGGCTTTGATCGAGACGTTAGCAAGAGTGAACACGTAGGAGCTATGCGTGTTGGCATGAAGCGTATCATTGGAACTCTTGACGACGGAGCGGTAGTTAAATCACGCACGACAGCGATTGTTAATACTCGACCAAGCTCGCTATTTTATCAATCAGACGTCCATGATATCCGAGATGCTTATCTTGATAAGGAAATTAATATAGCCGAAGTGCCCGCATTCCGCAAAGTCGTACGCTGGCTGGTTGAGGAGAAACTTTCCTCAGATATCGTGCTCGCCCGTAATGAAACGGTGTACGCTTATAATAAGACAACTCATGATGAAATTTCCACAAAACGCGGGTATAGCTACTGAGCCCTCGCCTTTATTTGTTTGATCTACATTTCGTCAACTAAGTGTTGGGTACTCTTTAAAATACGTCGGAAAACGCGCGTTCGAGAACCTTCAGCGTCGAGGAGTTCAATTCCATAGTCATGAGCTAGTTGAACATAGCCTGATTGCATCGAAGTCTGGAATTCTTCGGGTTTCGATTCGAAGGTATCTGCAGTGCTGTCGGTGATACTGCGATTTGCTAAACGGGTTTTACGTGCCTTTTCTTTTTTGAGGGCTAGAATTGCCACGAAATCGGGCGCCATATAGGCCTCGCCGACGTGTTCACGAGTATACGCTCTGATCTCTTCAAGCGACATGCCTTCTCCGTATCCTTGGTAAGCCAATGTAGAAAGCCAACTTCGAGCGGTGATGACATGTTGGCCACTTTCTAGCGCCGGGACAATTGCTTCGCTCCAGATTGAAGCACGAGCTTCGGTAAACCATTCGACACTGTTCCAGGGACTTCGTTCGATTGTACGGTCTTTAATTTTGCGACGAAGAATATCAGCCGCCGGGGTGCCGCCGGGCTCTTGAATCGGTTCCATTAGGCCAGTTTCATCATTGAAGACCTGAAGTGTGTCATGCCCTAGTGACCGTATATATTTGTCGAAAAGAATCGCTTGAGTAGATTTCCCAGTACCGTCACCACCCTCAAAAACAAAGTATTTACCGCGTTCAGGCATGCTCTTCTCGCGGGTCTTTCTCCCACTTTGTAACGATGAGTGGCTTTCGGCGTTCGTCTTTCCAGGCACGCGGGAGCATTTGTTGTGGCTCCCACGAAGCAATAAGTTCATCAAGGTTGGTGCCAGAAGAGTACTTACCGCTTAGTTTGTCGTAGCTTCCCTTTACTTCACCGGTATGCATAAAGACGATCTGGGCAATACGCTCACCTACTGGAAGCACTACGCTGTGTCGTTGGTTAAGGTTATAAATTTCCATCGTCCAACGATTTACATACCCAGGGTCACCCCAGCCGGCATCAAAGCAGACCGCTACACCATTTCGTCCCCAAGTACTGCGCGATTGCATACTGGTAGTACCTGGCGGTAAGATACCAATAAATTCTTGCGTGTGCGCTAAAATGCGTTCGCCTGGTTCGAGTACGATAACGGGGTGATCGGCCGGAATATTAGCCATCGGCTTATTACCTGTTTTTTTGCACCACTCCTCATGAAGAATTGCTTTTTGTGGCGTTCCAAAATAACGGTCAACTTCAATTTTATCGAACGGATTATAGACCGTTGTTGGGCTTTTGCTGTCAGTGCGAAAATAATAATGACCGAGTGTTACGTCAATGCTACTGCCATTAATATGTTCTGGTTGATATGGATGAAAAACAATATGACCATCCTGAATGGCCTGTTCAATCTCTAAATTACTGTAAACACCTGTCATAAACACTTCCCCTGTGCGCATTTGATTCTAAGATGATTGTATCATATGCCTAAAAATGAAAAGACCCGATGTGCTGACCCCGTGGAACTCTATCATTCCATAGGGCCAGCAACATCAGGCGTTACTTGGTCGGCAGTGCGTCGAAGTTGCTTTCGAGCGCGATCTACTTACGGTACTGGGTGAAGCCGCGGAGGTTTCCACTGAACATCAACCGGGAAGTCGATGACAGCATGACTTCTTTTTCCTGCTTGGTGATGTCCTCGTCGTACACCAACCCATCGAGATGCTGTTCGGCGAACTCAATCATTGTGCGACGAGCACTCATCTCACCCTTCGAGAATGGTGTTACCTGATGCTCGAAATCCGTTGTTCCCGTTCGCGCCGCAGAGGCCAAAATGCCATCAATAGGGGTTTCGAACTCATCCCAATCGACGTATGGCAGGTGCCAATCTCCGTACTTAAGCTCCTTCGGCATCTTCTTTTTGTGTGCCTCACGCATGAGTCGCACAATGGTTGAGAGTCCCTCCTCCGCATCGGAGTTATCCAAGAGTGCATAGAAGTCATCAAACTCAGTTCCTGTCAGAACGATGGAAGACGAAGTGGCCCGGACGCTTAATGACATACGGCTCGACAGACAGTGAGCAATCATACTGCAATGTATAGCGCGAGGATAGGTCACCTCGAACGTGCAAACTTTCAAGCCGTCAGGACTTTTAGAGTGAGCCACGACGCTAGCATTAAAGGTCACGATACTCCTCCAATCTAAAGTTTTAGCTTACGATGAAAATAG
>CAMPKW010000057.1 GCA_946887425.1 uncultured Candidatus Saccharibacteria bacterium
GGCCGCGTATCCTGTCGCCATGGCATGTCACGGTAAAGCTCTTGGCCCATTCGCCAGACCTGCTCTTGAAAATCCTGATCATTCACCTCTTTAGTATAACGGCGTATACTTAAAGTATGACAACTTTCGTACTCGGTGGTGGCTGCTTCTGGTGTATCGATGCCGTCTATCGGCAGATTAAAGGCGTCGCCTCAGTTGAGAGTGGGTATGCTAACGGCAATGATGAACGTGCACCAAATTATTACCGGGTTGCTTCGGGTGAAACCGGCTTCGCCGAAGTGGTACGGGTGACGTTTGATGAGATGACCATTCCAGCCGATATCATCCTTGATATTTTCTTTTTGATTCATGATCCGACGACGCGTAACCGCCAAGGCGCCGATATCGGCACCCAGTATCGCTCGTGCCTGCTCTATAGTAATGATCAGCAAAAGCAGCTATTCGAGTCGGCCACCCTGCGAGCGCAGTACATATGGGAGGATCCGATCGTCACCGAAGTACGACCGCTCGACAGTTTTTATCTTGCCGAAGACGAACATCAAGACTTCTTCTCAAAGCAGCCCGAAAGTGGCTACTGCTCAATTGTCATTATGCCAAAGATTATTAAAGCTAGGACTGCGTACAATCAGTGGTTTAACAAGGAGGATTTGTCATGAAACTTACGAAATATGAACACGCCTGCTTTACGGTCGAAAAAAATAACCAACTACTCGTCGTCGACCCAGGTAATTTTACGACTGACTTCATCGCCCCTGAACATGTCGTGGCAGTCGTCATTACCCATGAACATGCCGATCATTTTGACCACGAGCAGCTCGAGGTAATTATAGATAAAAATCCCGATGCTATCATTATTGGCCACGCCGACATCACGTCCAAGATAGAAGCTTTCGCCACAAAAACCGTTGCCTCTGGTGATTCATACTCGATCGGTGCGTTTGACTTACGGTTTTTTGGCGGACAGCACGCTAGTATTCATGATAGCCTTGCATCCACCGCCAACCTTGGTGTTCTCATCAACGATCTGCTCTACTACCCAGGCGATTCGCTCTTCGCCCCGGACGCCTCGGTTGACACGCTCGCTCTTCCCGTTACCGCGCCGTGGCTCAAAATCGGAGAAGCTATGGACCTACTCGTCGCCATACGCCCCCGTGCTACCTTTCCGACACATGATGCCATTGCCTCCGATCTTGGAAAAGAGCTTGTCGACCGCCTGGCAGGAGCAACCGCACGTGCCCACGGCATTGTCTACAGCCGCCTTACTGAGTCGATCGAGCTATAATGACGACCGATATTGCGTCGGCTATCACACACCTTAGCGCCCAGGATCCGCTCTTGAAAGCGGTCATTGCCAACACCCCATCGCCTCCCAACTTCACCGCGCATGCCAATTACTATCACGAACTGGCGAGCAGTATCATTGGTCAACAACTGAGCGTCAAAGCCGCTGCCACTATAGAAAAACGATTTAAGGCGCTATTTGATGATACCTTTCCCAGCCCGGAACAGATTCTTAACAAAAGTGCAGATGAACTACGCGCCGTCGGACTATCCTATCGAAAAGCAAGCTACATACAAGATTTAGCGCGCCATATTATTGATGGAACTGTTAAATTCGACACACTCGATCAGTTAAGTAACGACGATATCATTATCGAGCTTACACGAGTGAAAGGCATCGGTGAATGGACGGTTCATATGTTTTTGATGTTTTGTATGGGCCGTCTCGACGTATTACCCACCGGTGACCTTGGCATACGAACTGGCATCATGCGCCTCTACGGGCTTGATACGCTCCCAGTGTCCGACACGGTACACCTCATAGCCGAACAGTACAACTGGCACCCCTATGAGTCAGTTGCTAGCTGGTATGTATGGCAATCACTCAACAACAATCCTAAATCCTAAAAATACACGCCCTGTAAAGAGCGTGTATTTTGTAACTTATCAAGAGTAAAGATACTTACTTGGTTTTGACGGGCGCTGCATCGGCTTTTACAGCCTTGGCGGTTGCCGTCGCTGTCTTTGCAACGCGTTTGCTTGTTGCCTTGGTTTTGCGCGCAACAGTCTTTGCTGATTTCTTGACGTCATCGCCAAGCTCTTTCACTTCTTCGGCTACCTCTTTGGCGCCCGACTTAATAGTGGAGGCGCTTTTTTTGGCAACGCGATTAGCCACCTTAAGCTCGGATTTGGCTTGACCCTTGAGCTCTTCAGCTTTATGCTGAATGTCTTTACGAGTTTCTTTGCCGCTTTTTGGGGCAACGAGCACACCGGCAACAAATCCGGCGGCAGTTGCGAGAGCGATTTTAAAAAGTTTTTGCATATGATTCTCCTTTTTATTTACGAAATAATTTGGCGACTTCGCCAATAACTTTTGTGACCGACAGCCATTCGGTTGCCGATGCCACGTTGACGGTGACTTGTTCAATACTCTCGGCAATTTTTCGCACTTTAATAAGTAGCGCAATCACCACTCCGAGAAGTGTCAGAATCGCGAATGATAGCAATATAACTGTAATGGTTAAAAGTACTACGGCGGTCTGCATTTCCATGGCAAGCTCCTTTCAGATTGTTTTTTGTAACATTTGTTTGTTTGTGATTACTCAACTTTTATACATTAGCACTATTTTGACATAAATGCAAGTACTTACGATCATTGCCCTTTTCTGATAGATCGAGCAACATGAACCATAAGACCTCCATACACACTAAGGCAAAGGGCGATTGTGGCAACATGCCCCACACTCCAAACAGTGTACTCTTTCGCGCCAGGAATAACGCTCGACCACCTGGGCACAACATGATCAACAGCTGCTCGAATATTACATACCATACTCAGGTCAAGTCCGCCTACGCCTTTTTCTAAATGAATGAGTGCTTGATTGAATGCAGGTGACTTTTTCCGGATGGCAGACGAGACTTCCGCACGTGGGTTTGTAATCCCGCAAATCGTCATAAGTCCATAGATATCCAAACGACGACTAGCAACGTTAATAGCCAGGCTCGCGCCTGCACTCTCACCCACCAATACTACTCGTCGCCCCTTTAATACTGCGCGGTCAATCGCGTCACACAGTGCGTCATATCGCGCATCTATGCTACTCTCGCCATACCACTGCATCGGCACCAGTTCCGTTGTCACACCCCAAAGGCGCCACGTAAAAAGCCCGACACGCCGCATAGCGTCATAGCCATCGCCAAGACCCGGGATGTATATGAGATGATAGCCATAAGGCATCCCAGGTATTCGGCTCATATAGCGCGACTCCTTATTCGGATAGACTTATCTTAAGAGACAATTCTTTAAGCTGCGCATCTTCAACTGAGCTCGGCGAATCCATCATTACATCCACGCCCGAGCCGTTCTTTGGAAATGCCACGACCTCACGGATATTCGACTCATCCGTAAGTACCATGAAAATACGATCAACTCCAAACGCCA
>CAMPKW010000058.1 GCA_946887425.1 uncultured Candidatus Saccharibacteria bacterium
TTTCCTATTGACGCCTCAACTAATACGCGCGCTATACTAAAGAAGGTCATGTGAGTACTGGTGGAGAACCTTTTTACTGACAGACTAATTAAACTACAGTCGACACACACACTGGCCACGGTCTCACGACCACACGGCAAAGCGTCCCTGCCGAACTACATATTCAATCGCTACTTCAGGTGATACAGCAAATAGCAGGCGGTGCTTATTTGTCTCCTTGTAGCTTACTCATAAATCCGCAGCTGACCATTTTTCTCGTTGTCAGTTTTTTTATTTACCAAAAATAAATCAATCCAACTATCTTAGGAGTAAGAATATGACCAAACAAACTACAATCAACAGCCCCGTTTCTGTCACTGCAGTCGGTTTTGGCCGCGACATGCGCGCCTATCCACGACGAATGGAATACAAGGGATCTAGCTACGATTTTATCGATGCTGGACTCCGTACAGTTATTCGTAGCGGCGAACGAATCGCACAGATCCTCACGATGAGCGATGGTGCGCATGATTATCGCCTTCGGAGTGATAACCATGGCGGAAGCTGGACACTACTAAGCATCAGCTAAGTGGTAACGAGGGAAGTGATTGCCCTCAATGTCATTTGAGTAGCCTGGCATATCATTGCCAGGCTACTTTAATAGGTTGCGCCATTGCATGATCACTCTTCGTACGGCATAATAACCACAAGAAGAATACAAAAAATAGGGGGCATAGCTATTAAGCCAATTGAACTGACTCGATTCTGGCATCGCCGCATCTGCGAAGCGACACTTCTTGTAAGTGCAATTGTCGTGGCGCTTTATTTTTGGGCGTATTTTGCAGACGATGTCAAAAGCATTAGTAGTGCACTTCTCGTCAGTGACGCTGCCGCCGCACTCGCTGGCCTGACCGCAATCATCAGCTTTATCTCATATCTATGGGTTCCTAAAAAATACACCCTTCATACCGCGCTGATTGTGTATGGGCTCCTCGTCGCCACAACCTCACTGCTCATCCTTAATACCGGCGGAACTACTTCGCCGTTCATTGCGCTTTGGATGTTGGCAGCAGTGTTTGCCGGTATCTTCGGCGGACGCGGCCTTCTACCAATGCTTCTGCTCGTCAATAGCTACCTCGTACTCCAGTACCTCAGCGACGGTAGCATTAGCCGTGAAACAATCGTCACTGTCATCCTGGCAGGGGAGTTGCCACTTCTCGCTAGCTTTATTATCTGGCATCGAAAATCAGCAGGCACATCCGACAAGGACCGTGCCTACCGCGACCTCGCCAACGAACTTAGTGAAGTTGCCAGTAAGTCCGAAGTGGTAATTAACGCCATCGCCGATGGCGTCATTGCGATCGACAACCAAGGTGTCATTCAACTGATCAACCCAGCCGCCCAGCGTATTTTGGGCTGGGACAAGCAAGATGCCATCACACTTAGTTATAAGTCGGTGCTAAATTTATCAGACAAAGCCGGGGCTGAAGTCGCAGAGGCAACAGATCCTATTCAGCATGTTCTCGCCGACAACAAACCCAAGCGTACCAATGATCTAAGCCTTACGACGAAGTCTGGCAAAAAACTTTCTATCTCACTGGTTGTCTCACCAATTGGACAAATCGGATCAGGTGTTATTATTGTTTTTCGTGATATCACCAAAGAAAAGGCAGAGGAGCGCGAGCAGGCCGAATTTATTAGCACCGCAAGCCATGAAATGCGCACACCTGTTGCATCTATTGAAGGGTACCTTGGACTCGCACTCAACCCTGCGACAGCACAGATTGACGACAAGGCACGGGATTTCATCACCAAGGCTCACGAATCCGCTCAGCACCTTGGCCGGCTCTTCCAGGACCTGCTCGACGTCAGCAAAGCGGAGGACGGCCGCCTGTCAAACAATCCAAAAGTCATCGACGTCGTTTCGTATATTCATGATGTAGCCCAGGGGCTTCGTCCAAAAGCAGAACAGAAGGGACTTCGCATGCTTTACAAGCCGCTCCCTGATGGCGAAGATGACCAATCCGGTCGTCGCCTTACTCCTGTTTTTTATGTCAATCTCGATAACGACCACCTCCGAGAAGTTGTATCCAACTTGATTGAAAACGCCATTAAATACACCCTCAGGGGCGATGTCGTGATTGATGTCGGTGGCGATAGCGAGCATGTCGTAGTTAGTGTTTCCGACAGCGGTATCGGCATTCCAGCCGAAGATATCCCACATCTGTTCCAAAAATTCTACCGAGTTGACAATAGTGACACACGCGAAATTGGCGGCACTGGACTCGGACTTTATCTTTGCCGTCGACTTGCCGAAACAATGGGTGGTCGCATTTGGGTTGAGAGTGAATACAAAAAGGGAAGCACCTTCAATTTAGAGGTTCCGCGCATTAGCCATGAAGAGGCAACGGCCCTTATCGAAAAAGCCACGGAGCAGGCGCCAACAATTGACCCAAGCACTCAGACCAACTGGCAGCCCGTCGCCACACCTGTCACAGTGCCTACGACTTTACAGCCGCAACCTCAGCCGCTTCCACCACAGCCAGTCACAGCTGCACCTATTTACACTCCGCAGCCCCCAGTACAACCACCGCAACCACTACCGCCTGCATCGCAGCCAATCCAGCCAGTTGCTGCACCTACGACAGTGCAACCAACCCAATACAGCAACACTCCTCTCACGAATATCGAACAGAACCCAGCGCAATATGTTGCCACTCGACCACAGGGAGTTGCCGTTCCAAGCAGGGACCAAAATCAAATCCAACAATAAACCATAAGGGCTATAGCATTTTCTGCAACGGCCAAGTACAATAAGAGTAATTATGACCAAGATTTTACTAGTAGAAGACGATAAAAGCCTGAGGGAAATTTATGGCGTACGCCTATTAGCTGAGGGATATGACATCGTATCCGCTGGCGATGGCGAAGAAGCTCTTGCGATGGCTATTAAAGAAAAGCCAGGCCTGATTGTCAGCGACGTCATGATGCCAAAAATTAGCGGTTTTGATATGCTTGATATTTTGCGCTCAACTACTGAGACAAAAGATATTCGCGTTATCATGATGACCGCGCTTAGCAGCGAAGACCAACGACTTCGAGGCGAGCAACTTGGCGCCGATCGCTACTTGGTTAAATCACAAGTCGGCATTGAAGATGTCGTTCGCACGGTTCATGAAGTACTAGGCGATGCCCCAGTTGCACAGCCAACTGCCCAGCAGACTTTTTCTCAGCCAGCCCCTAGTGCCGTACCGCGTCCTGCCGCACCACAATCCGTGCCAGTACCTCCTCGACCAGTTGCGCCAACCTACAACACCCCAGCTCAGCCTGCAGCACCAGCTCCGTCACCATTCGGTGCCCAGCCACAGCCTGCCGCACCTCAGCAG
>CAMPKW010000059.1 GCA_946887425.1 uncultured Candidatus Saccharibacteria bacterium
AAATTTGTAATGATGGCGCGATATTGATAGCCATTCCAGTCGGTATTGAAATTACTTACGGTGAGTTGGTTTGTCGTTGCGCCGCTGTAGTTTGTGCCATTGCTAATATTTGCCCATGTGCTGCCGCCATTTGTTGATAATTGCCATTGGTAGGTTGCACTGGATATGTTCGAACCGGCGGTAAATGTGATGGACTCATCTCCAGGGATAGCCTCTTTATTGGTTGGCTGTTGGTTGAAGCCTAGTGAGACGACAACCGGAGGGTCGCTTGTGATGTTGAGTTTAGTAGCGCGCAGCGAGGCACTGTTGCTCACCTCGCGACCTGCAATTGTATCAGAGGTTGCAATACTCACTCGGACGGTCGAGGCGTTTGCAAGAGCATCGTTACGCTCGGTAATTGTTTTTGTCGTGTCGACGGCGTTGGCGATCGGCGTCGTGTCGCCGGGGTTTACGAAGTAATCAATAGTGAAATCGGACACATTATTTGCCAGTCGCGTGTCGTTGACTTTGCAGTAGGTGCCCTTGGTGACGGTTGAAGAGCAGCTCGGCTGCTGCCATGGTGTGTCACATAAATTCGGACGGCCACTCCCTTGTTGAATGATAGTTCGCTTCCAGAGGGTATTATTTTTTACGAAGTAAATAGTGTTGCTCGAGAAGAGCTTATTGATTGTTTTTTGGTCGCAGTTGCCACTTGGTTGATCGGTATAGATGGGCTGACGAGTGCCGTCGATAGGGTTTTTATCGGTAGTAAAGGTGCGAAGAATGAGCATCTTGCTGCGAGTGTTTCCACTGGTGACGTTTGTGAAGCTGTTGGCGTTGCTGTCGCTGTTGGCGGCGCCGTTGCCGTCGGCGTACCCTTGGGGAGTTTGAGCAACAAGTTCATTTCCCGCTAGGAACTGGCCACTTAATTTGATGTCTTGTTCGATGGTGTTGAGTGCGTCTTGGGTACTATGGACCATGCTGTTTTCGGACTGTGTTTTTAACACTTCGGCGGTCATATTGACCATGACGCCAATAAAGGCACCTAGTGCAAGAATAACAATTGGCGCAATGACCAGTACTTCGACAATGGTAAATCCTTGGTGTTTATTTTGATACATAGATTGCATGTGCTACTTCCTGTCGATCGGACTGTGGTCCATAGGTGACGATTATCTCAACTTTCATTACCCTGTCTTGCCATGATGATCCGCTACAGCCTTGAGGGGCGGAGATCGTTTGGGTGATGACCGGGGCATCGAGCCCGCTGCCACTTGGAGCTGCTGGAGTGCTGACTGCCGGGGTGGTAGAGCAGGTTGGGGTGGTGTCGCTGGCGCGCCGTAAGTTCTCGTAGGCAAGGTTACTGGCGCGAGCGCGGAAGCGAGCTTCACCGCCGTCTTTTACGATAGTGCTATACAGTTGGTAGCCGGTTGCGATAAACGCCACGGCTACAAATAATGTAATGAGAAGTTCGACGGCTGAAAAGCCTTGCTGTGATGAGGTGTTGATCATTGATTTTTGCTACTCACTTTATAGACGGTCGTGCCGCCTTCGAGTCGATAAAATAAATTGTATCGACGGCACTCTTGGGTTGTGAGGGTGCAGAGTGTGTTGTCGAGCTGGAGGGGTTGATATAAGTATGTTGTTGCATCTGTCAGTGATGGAGACACGCCCGTTGTTGTCTCGTTGGCGTTGGTGGCAGATTTGAGGCTACGGGTACCTGCGCCCACTCCAGGAGCCTGAAGTGATTTGATATCGATATTCTGAAGTGCGCTTGTGACGTCGGCGTCGCTCGTTGCTGCATTGCCAATGTATGTTGATGGATAGCTCGGAGTGCCGGTGCTGTTTGTGTAGAAGCCTTCAAGTCCTCGAGCGATATTGTCGATATCAGTTTTTCGCTCTTGATCGCGGGCGGTTGCTTGGCTTGATCGTAGATTGACGACGCCCAATACTAAAATAATACTCATGATCGTAATAACGATGACGAGCTCAACTAACGTAAACCCACGTTGATGTCGCATATTAATAGCATAAGGGTTTTAGGGCAAAACTACAATATTTTATATCTCGAGCGGTTCTTGTTCGATCATGATGTGAAATTGATCGCGAACAGCGCCGATAATTTCGTCACGAGCAAGTGCGAGGTCGCCGTAATTGGCGGCTGACTCATTAATCAGTACGAGGGCATTTTTGTCATGAATGCGCATGCCATGAAGCGTCTGGCCTTTGAGACCAACCTGCTCGATGAGCCAGCCGGTCGGAACTTTAATGCGTCCATCGGGCATGTCGTATGTTGGCATGTCGGGATATGTTGCCTTAAGATCGCTCAGTTGCCAATCTTCAATGATTGCATTTTTGAAGAACGATCCGGTGTTTGGCAGTTGCTTGGGGTCGGGGAGCTTATTTGCGCGAATATCAATAACGGCATCTCGAATAACTTGCGGGGTGAAGAGCGTTGTGTCGTGCGCGTCAAAGTAGCTTTGTAGTGCCGCATAAAATGGCGGCTGAGGGGCGGCTTTGTAGAGCCTAATAGTGATGGCGGTGATGACATAGCGTCCCGCTTGATCTCCGCGAAATATGCTGTGGCGATATGAAAAGCCGCAATCGCTGTTTTGAAGAGTGACAAACGTATCAGTCTGGCTGTCGTATGCTTCGAGGGAAAGCAACGTATCGGCAATTTCTTGGCCATATGCGCCGACGTTTTGCACGGGTGCGGCACCAGCGGTACCGGGAATGGCTGACATTGCTTCAATGCCGCTAAGATTCATATCAACGGTGCGGCGAACTACTTCGTCCCACAGCTCTCCAGCTCCAATCCGAACTGTTGTCGACTGAGAGTCTTCGGCAACGATCGAGAAGCCGGAAATGCGGTTGCGGATGACAATGCCAGGAAATCCCTCGTCGCGCACGATAATATTACTCCCGCCGCCGAGTACAAAGATAGGTAGCTGCTGCGTTTTGGCATTATGGTAGATGCTGGCAACTTCGTCAGGTGTATGAACATCGGTCATGAAGCGTGCATTGCCGCCAAGGCGCATTGTCGTGTAGTTTTTGAGCGGGATATTGGTATGAATTTCCATTATGTATTTTAGTATAGCAAGAAATGATTACGCCTCTTGCTCCGTCGCCTTTATTCCTATAAAAGAAAAAACGTCGACCGGTAGCGAAAATGTCGACGCTTTATCTTGGAGGGCCAGGAGAGACTTGAACTCTCGACACCCTGCTTAAGAGGCAGGTGCT
>CAMPKW010000060.1 GCA_946887425.1 uncultured Candidatus Saccharibacteria bacterium
GGAGATGACGCTCGGCTAAATCGATTCATGAACCAGTCATTTTCATCCGATATGTTAATGAGATTGGAACCAGCGCCAGGCGGTGTTGATTTTTTGAAGTGGTCAATGGAGGCAATTCTCTCGTTTGTGCCTTTTAGATGTTTTTTTAACTCACCGCTTCGCTGCCTCTCTGAGATCATCATCGACGCTGGATTGCCGGTAACTTTTAGTAATTCCGCCATGTGCATGTTGATATCTGCGTCAATCGCGAGTACTGGATGTGTATATGATACGTGCTGTGCGAATAGGCTTGATGTGGTGGTTTTTCCGGCTCCACCTTTTCCTACAAATGCTATCTTCATTACTCCATGATCTACCAAGATACGGTCTATTGCAAATAAGTTGCAATAAGGTGCTATACTGCAACTATGAACAATGATTTAAACATAGTGCTACAAAAGGCTGGATTACGCACCACTAAGCCTCGTATAGAAATATTCAGCACTCTTCGGTCGTTCAACAAGCCAATGGGTGTGACTGATATCATTGCAGCATGCCCTGACATCGACAAGGTAAGTGTGTACAGGACAATTGATTTGTTTGTGAGACTTCGCATGGTAAGTACTATTCCGCATGGCTGGAAGCACTTGTACGAGCTTGCAGCGCCATTTAGCCCTCATCACCACCACCTTATTTGTGAAAAATGTGGCAATTTAACAGAAATACGTTCAGAGAAGCTTGAACTAATGATTGCCAATCTCACAGACGAGCATAACTTCAGGGCCACGGCGCATCACTTTGAGATTACCGGCGTGTGTCGTGAGTGTAGTCTATAGATGACACTACCTATGATTCACGATGCTGTCTGTATCATTCTAAATTTAAGTTTGCAAAAGGGTGGCCCTGTGCCGCTTATGAAAGACATCTTTCAACGGCAAAATTAGTAGAGACGCTCTGCCCAGATACTTCCGAGCGATAGCCTAGGCGCACATTCGCGGTTGCGGGCATTGGTCCTTGTCCGGCCGGATAGCAGTAGTAGAAGTACGCCAGGCCGGCGTCTGGCAGCATAGGATCGGTCGTGCCGGTGTTTACTGGATCAACCGGTATCTTACCGTAAGTAGTGCCAAGAAATGCAAGCCAAGTTGAGCTAGAGCTGATGTTCCAACCTCCAGGGCCGCCGCCGCCATAAGCAAAAGTTGTCTTCACTCCTCCATTATCCGTGTGATACAGGAGAAGTGCGCGTTTGATGCTAGCAATATCTTGCGCTCGAGCTGAATCTCTCGACCTCTGTTGGATACTATTATAGGCCACAACAGTAATCGCAGCGAGGATGCCGATAATGACAATGACAATCAGCAGCTCAACGATTGTAAACCCGTCACTTTGTTTATGTTTTGCCCACATGTTACGCCTTAGTATAAAGCATGAGTTGCTAGAGTTAAAGAAGTAGTTGCCATATTAACTCTACGCTAGTCTTGACTGGCATGTGGGTCAAATTATATTTCTGTAAGATATTTCATATATACCAACCTCCCTTGTCGCGTATGATATGGACACAACCTAAGAACAAGGAGGCCATATGGCTGAAGATAGACGCGAAACTGTTATTGTCGAAGGCGACAAAAGTAACCGGAGCTCGTACGGATGGCTCGTAGCTTTAGGTGTTATTGCTGCCCTGCTTATTATTTTTTATCTAGCTGGTGGTTTTAACATGCTTAGCGGTGCAAATACAGGTGGTTCAGAGACTATAAATGTTGATACGCCGGATACTGTGAATGTCCAGCCAAGTAACGGTCAATAACATCGTCAATATATAAAAAGAGACCGACTTGGTCTCTTTTTATATATGATTAGTTTTTTACTATCGTACTCAGTGCTGATGCGTCTATATTCGCACCAAAAGCATCACTTCCCGGCTCTAAGCGCTTGCCTGACTCAAGCGTACCCGTAACAACCGGATCAAAGCCGAGAGTGTCAACTATTTTCGAGACTGCCTCGACGTCAGCAAGGTCATTCCCTGCAATTGCGATTGCCTTCCTGTTCAGAGAGCCCGCAGGCTTGGCTTCGTCATGGAGGTCATGATATCCCATGTGACTAAATGCCTTAACAACACGAGATTCTGACAAGAACGCCTGAACGGCTTCACTGGATGACGAATGAGGATGGATCAAGTCATTTTGCACCCCATCCACTTCCCACCAATAGTTCATTGCGTCGACGATCAGCTTCCCTTTCAATTCTGCTTTAGGGATTGACCGATACTTACTGAGCGGAAGCGCAAGAATGATGACATCTGCATTTCGTGCTGTTTCAGCAGCGGTCATTGCGTGCGCGCCTGGCGTAAGAACTTTTATTGTCAGAGCAATCTTGCTCGGATCACCCGACCCTGCGATAAAAACTGTATATCCAGCTTTGAGAGCCAGCTGAGCTAGCACAATACCCACCTTGCCGGCACCAAGAATACCAATGCTTTGTATGGCCATGACTAAACTTGGGGCTCTCCACTGTCGTCTGCGAGTAATTCACGCACCATTGGTATGACTCTCTCACCATAAAGTTCAACCATATGTAATCGTGCACTTGCGGGCATTGGGCCGAACCCATACACAATATCAAATCGATTGACGCCGAGTGTCTTCATGGCGCGCGCGATTTTTTTGGCGACCGTTTCCGGTGAGCCGACATACATTGAGCCATGCTTTACTTCATTAATAAAATGCTCTCGACTCATAGGCTTCCATCCGCGTGTTTTGCCAATACGATCCATTTGCTCTTTGAATAGCGGGAAAGCTTGCTTGATTGCTTCTTCGTCTGTGTCAGCGATGAATCCTGGTGAGTGCATGCCTACAGGATGAGCTGTGGTGCCGAGCTCTGCCGCGGCCTGGCGGTAAAGTTCAACATACGGCACAAACCGGTCTGGCGAGCCACCGATAATAGCTAATACCATCGGGAACCCGTAGCGGGCGGCCCTGATGACGGACTCTGGCGATCCACCAACACCTACAAGTGTTTCTAATCTACCTGATTCTGTCTTCGGATATACATCCGCATCCTCCAAGTCGGAGCGTGTAGATCCACTCCAGGTGACGGGCTCTTCGGTAAGTAGCTTTGAAAATAGGTCAATTTTTTCTTCAAACAGCACATTATAGTCCTGCAGGTTATAACCAAAAAGTGGGAATGACTCAGTGAACGAACCGCGCCCCAGTATCACTTGCGCACGACCGTTTGAGAGTGCGTCGA
>CAMPKW010000061.1 GCA_946887425.1 uncultured Candidatus Saccharibacteria bacterium
GCTGCCGTCACCAATTACCCAGCTAGTGCGAAGGTTGTAGTGTTGCGGCGCGGTTGCTGCAGCGATATCGCCAGCTGCTTTAGATTGGCCGTAAGTGCCAAGCGGAGAATTTAACTCATTCTCATCGTGAACTTCTTTTGTTCCATCAAAGACGTAGTCGCTTGAGTAGTGTACGAGCGTTACATTGTATTTTGTAGCAATGCGCGCAAGGTTGGCGACGGCTGTTGCATTAATACGCCAGGCATCCTTGCGGCCCTCTGGAGTCTCGGCAGCGTCGACGGCGGTGTAAGCGGCAGTGTTGATGATTGCCTGATACTGTCGCCATGGGCGTGCCCTTTCAAGATTTTCATTAGTAATATCAAACTCATTCCGAGTAACGAACTCGGCATCTGGGTAAACCGATCGAAAGGCGCGGCCTAATTGACCATCGGCACCAGTGATGAGGATTTTCTTCGTTTTCATAGGCTCTACGTCGGCAAGGCGTGGGTGCGCCTTGTCTTTATCAGAAAGCTCAGCTTGATCAAGAGGGATTGGCCACTGGATAGCAGCTGTTTCGTCGGAGAGGTTTAAGAAAGTGTATTGAGCCTGCGCTTCGGCACTCCAATGGTCATTGACTAGGTAGGTATAGACAGTATTGTCTTCAAGAGCCTGGAAAGAGTTACCGACACCACGTGGGACAAAAATAGCTTTCGTTGGATCAATTTCGGCCGTAAAGACGGTGCCAAAGGAATCTCCCTCACGAAGATCTACCCAGGCACCAAACACACGACCGGAGCCAACTGAAATGTACTTATCCCATGGCTCGGCATGAATACCGCGTGTGACACCTCTTTCTGCGTTAAACGAGATGTTATTTTGCACTGGTCCAAACTCGGGTAGGCCGAGGCTGGACATTTTTTCATTTTGCCAGTTTTCCTTGAACCAGCCGCGCGAATCACCATGAACTGGCAGATCGGCAATCAGCATGCCTGGAATTGGAGTTTCTTTAAAGGTAAGCTCTTTGCTGAATTCGAGTTCTTGGCGCTCAATTGCTACTGGCCTTTTTCTGCGTAGGCAGCCTCTACCTTGGCTTTTTCGTTTTTCCACCAATCTTCGTGGCTTGTGTACCAGTCGATAGTCGCTTGGAGGCCTTCGCGGAGGTTGGTGTATTGCGGCTGCCAGCCGAGTTCGCGAGTCAGCTTACTGTTGTCGATCGCGTAGCGTTGGTCGTGACCTGGGCGATCGGCGACGTGCTCGTAGGCCATCTTATCTTTGCCCATCAACTCGAGGAGGGTTTCGATGATGTATTTGTTGTTTTGCTCACCGTTGGCGCCGATAAGGTAGAGTTCACCCGAAACACCCTTATCAAGGATGGTGTGGACAGCTGAGTTGTGGTCGTCGACGTGGATCCAGTCGCGAACTTGTTCACCGGTACCGTAGAGCTTTGGCGTTAGACCGCTGAGGATATTGGTAATCTGGCGAGGGATAAACTTCTCGATGTGCTGGTACGGCCCGTAGTTGTTTGAGCAGTTTGAGAGCGTGGCATTAACACCGAATGAGCGCACCCACGCTTTGACGAGCAGGTCAGAACCGGCTTTGGTACTAGAGTAGGGGCTTGAGGCGTGGTACGGTGTGTTTTCGGTAAACTTTGACGGGTCGTCGAGTTCAAGGTCACCGTAGACTTCATCGGTGCTGATGTGGTGCAGGCGCTTGCTATGCTTGCGGACGGCTTCGAGGATGGTAGCGGTGCCAACGAGGTTGGTTTGGATGAATGGCCATGGGTCACGAAGAGAGTTGTCATTGTGGCTTTCGGCCGCGAAGTGAACCACAATGTCGGTTTCGCCTACAAGACGGTCCATAAGTTCTTTGTCACAGATATCACCGGTCACAAAATCAATTTGATCGAGGACTGAATTGAGGCTGTCTGGGTTGCCGGCATAGGTTAGTTTGTCGACAACGGTGATTTGGTATTCTGGGCGGTTCTTGAGGGTGTAGTGCACAAAGTTCGCTCCAATGAACCCTGCGCCACCGGTGATAAGTAACTTAGTCATGTCATTAGTATACAGTTTTGACAACAGTTGCGTCTATTGTGCAAATTGACATATCTTATAAATGTAATTGATACAACAGTATTTGATGATAATAAAAAAGAGAAGTGCCGGAACGTTTCCATTCCGGCACACAACCTCTCTTTCTACTCGTCGTCAAGTGCGAGACGCATCAGGGCTTTGCCATAAGTCGATTTCTCCAGCGGTTTGGCTAGGCTGAGGAGCTTATCCCTGTCAATAAAGCCAGCTCTGTAAGCGGCAAGCTCAGGGCTTCCTAGGAGCTGCTCGGTACTTTCTTGGTAATCGCGTACGTAATTGGAAGCTTTATTGAGCGAACCTGCTGTTCCGGTGTCGAACCAGCGGGTATCGCTATCGAGCCGGGTAACCTTGAGTTGCCCTCTATCGAGGTACTTTTGATTGACACTGGTGATCTCAAGCTCGCCACGAGCACTCGGCTGAATGCTTTTGGCGATTTTGACGACGCTGCTGTTGTAGAAGTAAATACCTACGACAGCGTAGTGAGATTTCGGTTGTGTAGGTTTTTCTTCAAGAGAGATTGCCTGCATGTTCTTGTCGAATTCTACGACACCGAAATCTTCAGGGTTGGTGACACGGTAAGCGAAGACCGTTGCACCGTTTGGATTGGTGCTGGCCTTGAGTGCTTCAGTGAATTTCTCACCACTAAAGACGTTGTCTCCGAAAACAAGTGCAACATCGTCGTCTCCGATGAAATCCTCAGCGATAATGAACGCTTGGGCGATGCCTTCGGGACGCGGCTGAACGGTATAAGATATCGTAATACCCAGATCGTCACCATTGCCAAGAAGGTTCCGGAACTGATTGACGTTGTCTGGCGCGGCAATGACAAGGATATCTTCGATACCTGCTGATATGAGATCAGATAGCGGGTAATAGATAGTTGCCTTGTCGTAGGTGGGTATGAGCGGTTTGCTTACACCTATGCCATGGCGACCGATGCCACATGTCATGGCGCCTAGTCGCGTTCTCCTTTGCCTGCGGCAAGAATGATACCCTTCACGGGTGACCTCCTGGTTGTGTAG
>CAMPKW010000062.1 GCA_946887425.1 uncultured Candidatus Saccharibacteria bacterium
TTTTCCAATGTGCTCGATGAAAAACCAGTCTACTGGAAGGGGACAATGCGTGCCGAGCTAAAAGAAGCAGATGTCTTTCCTAAAACCGAAAAAGGTCGTCTTGATGTAAGCATTGGTGTTGGCGGTTCACCCGAATCGGTTATTCGGGCTGCTCGCTATGGCTTTCCGCTTGTACTAGCAATTATTGGTGGGTCACCTGAGCGTTTTGCTCCCTATGTTGAACTGTATAAACAAGCAACCGAAGACCTAGGTACACCTACACACCCTGTTGGCATACACTCACCAGGATTAGTTGCCGAAACCGACGAAGAAGCTAAGCGCCTGGCGTGGCCAAACTTCAAAAAGAGCTGGGATCTTATTGGAAAAAGCCGCGGATGGCCACCATATACACGTGAACAATTTGATTACGAAATTGAACACGGCTCGCTCTATGTAGGTTCGCCTGAAACCGTGGCTAAAAAAATTGCAAACGCCATGAAAACGTTAAACGCGACCCGATTTGATATGGTCTACGGTCAAGGTCAACAAAAGGCGAGTGCTCGGTTAAAATCTATCGAGCTTTACGCAACTAAAGTGATTCCTCGTGTACGTGAACTGCTCAATGAAGGCAACGATGACTAATACACCCGCGGTAAAAACAATCGGCATACTTGGAGCAGGTAAAGTTGGTATCGTACTAGCGCAATTAGCCTTAAAAGCGGGGTATGCCGTGTATATTTCTGGTTCAGGAAGCCCTACTAAAATTGCGCTTACTACAAAGGTGCTGGCCCCGGGCGCACATGCCGTTACAAATAGCGAGGCGGCCAAACGCGGTGATATTGTTATCCTCGCACTCCCGCTGAGTAAGTACCGCACTCTACCAAAAGATGCACTCGCCGGTAAGCTCGTGATTGATTCGATGAATTACTGGAGCGAGGTTGATGGACCGCGCGAAGACAGTATCCCAAATGAGGCGACATCGAGCGAAACCGTACATAAGTTCTTACTTAATTCGCGCGTTGTAAAAGCGCTCAGCCACATGGGATATCACGAACTATTTGATCATGCTAAAAAACCGGGTAGTGATGGCCGAAAAGCAATTGCGATTGCCGGCGACAACACAAACGACGTCCACATTGTGAGTGAATTTGTGAACACACTTGGATTCGACCCAATTATTATTGGTAGCCTCGACGCGGGTAAGTACCTCGAACCTGGCTACCCGGCATTTGGTGCAAACCTCACAAAAGACGAATTAGTAAAACTTTTTTAATACCGAAAGACTGCGTGGCCCGCCCGGGTACAATTGCAAAAACTACAGTAGTAGCGTATAATAATATGAGTTTTAAAAAAGGAAGTAAATGGCTAAACAACGAAACAAGCACAGCGCCGACATTAAGCGCGTGCTCCGAAAGAAGCTTAAAGCTGCAAAGCGTAAAGCACAAAAGATCTAATAGAATACGGCCCCGAAACGGTGGTCGTATGTTATTTGTAAACTCTATTTAAATGAAGCGATGATATCTTGAAAATCGGGCTTTAGTGTTTTTGCGTGTGAAGTCACTTCACCAATGAACCCATCGCCACTTGGAAATAGCGTATCTTTCACTAGTCGAAAAAGTAATATAAATTTAGGGGTACTTAATACTTCAGCGACTTGCTGTAATTTATCAACAAACATGCTGACTGCTTTTCGTTGATCTTTATTTTGCCTTGGACTGAGCATACGTATCGCAAGCCCAGCAATAACGGCAACGATAATAAATACAACTGAAATCAAAATAGCAGGGATGAGCAAAATCAACCACCAAGCTGACATCGTAACGAGCCACGATGCAATAATAACGACGAGTGCAAGCACACTACCAGCAACCCAAACAAGGGGTAAATAAATTCGTCTAGCAAACTCTGAGCTTATGGCACGAATGGCAAGAAAAAGTGGGTTCATGATTAATCCTCCTAACTATAGTATAGTGTATTTATTGTTTTACTGGCACACATTTGATGGAAGGTGTAAAACATGGACATTCTCATTGCTGGGTTCGTTGGTGCTCTGCTCGTTGGCGCGTGTTGGTTCGTCGTTCACATGATTTCGTTGTATCGACGCGACGAAGCTCACTTGAAGAAGATGATGGAAGTCACCTACAAAAACTTCTACAAGCGCTTCCAGACACTGTCTGAATCCGGAACCGCCGATCGGTTCGACTACTCAAGACTGCAACAGGATGTGCAATCGCCGTCGTCCAATCTCACCGATGAAAGACGCGACGAGCTGCTTCGTCTCATCGAAGGAGCGGTTCAGAAAATCAAGGAAAAGGAACGCGAAGTAGTCGCACCGAAGCTGGCACAATTTCAGGCTCTTAAGGGCATTACTGATGAAGAGCAGCTTTTCCACGAGCTGCATCGTATATCCGTCGGGGATACTGGAGTCATCACCTATAACGAGCTTGACAGCTACGGCGATGTCACTGACACCGACTGGCTCGATGACACCTATGAGAAGCTGCTGGTTAAGCGCTTTCGAAGAATGCTGATCGCAGCTCGAGAAGGAACAACTTCCGACTATCAAGAGGTCATGAAACTCTGGGAAGAGCTTCGTGAAGATGGCGTTGGACGCATGAATCGTGAAGAATTTGTTATCAAGCACTTTGCGGACGAGTGGAACCAGATGATCGTCCGCTCCAAGCGAGAACTCGACTGGAATGGCGACCTGTTCGCGTTTGATAGTGGCGATGAGCAAGTTGACAACGCCGAACTCGTCAGGAAGGCTCGTGAAGAACATGACCTGCTTAGTATGCGCGTGGTGATCAAGTTGTTCGAGGACAATGATTACGACTTTGACCGCATTATCGCCGAGAGTGTTGTCGAAGAACTCAAAACTGAACTTGAAGTACAGTACTTCAATCTGGGATTCAAACCTGGTGAGAACGAGCGCAGCGCCTGAGAAAGTCCGCTGGTACACACCCCGCACACCCACCAAGCAATTGGCGGAAGGGAGGGCGACACGGAGAATATCCGAGTCGCCCTCCAATACCATCTTTTCGGAGGTGGTTTTTTATTTAGTTACGTATGCGAGACATATTTATTTCCCGT
>CAMPKW010000063.1 GCA_946887425.1 uncultured Candidatus Saccharibacteria bacterium
TCGAACCGGGCCAGCTTCAAAATAGACAAGCTCAACATCATCCGCGACGCCCTCGCTCGGATCGACGCAGCTGAGCTCCGCCGCCCTCCAGCTAAGAAGCCTCGCCCCATGCAGCGCTACCGCCTGACGGATCGCTTCACAGCAGAAGAACTTGATCAGCTAGTTACTCGCTACAAGGCGGGCGAGACGAGCACGGCGCTGGCTCGTCAGAGCGGTATCGCCAAGTCAACCTTCCTGCGCCTCCTGGCCGAGCGTGGCGTTGGCACGAGACCTCGCGGCCTCACCCCAGCCAAGGAAGGAGAGATTCTTCGGCTCCGCAAGCAGGGAATGATCATTCGCGAGATCGCGAAGCGCGTTGGCTGCAGTTATGACGTGGCGCGGATTTTTCTACTGAATCATAAATAAAAGAACAGCCCGACCGAGGCTGCAGTTGTGTGTGGAATTTATCGGATGGTCAGTGTCGGGCTTAGCTGCCCTGACACTGACCATCCTGGTGCGACTAGAGATACCGGCTACCAATCAAGTGGCCGCTCCTCTTCGGGGTAATCTTATCCGGCATCCTCCCGTAGAGTGCGGCCCTTTAGTGCAAGATCACGTAAGCGTTGGTTCGACCGCTCCCGTTCTTCTTTCGCCGCTGTGTCTCCAGCTGTGGGCCCTGTCTCATTTGCGTCATCCGCACTTGAATGAGGATTATACATCGCTCTCTTTCTTGATACCTAGAATTCGCTGAGCTAACTGGACTTGTTTATTATAAAATGTTTTACATAACTATACAATGCCTCTTTATTCGTACGATAGCTACCGAAGCCTTAAGCGTGGGGTATTGTAATTTGAAAAAACCAGGAGCATACTTGTTACAAACAATAGGTATTTTGTAACAGGAGGTATATGGCAGTAGATAATAAATTCCGGCTCATGACAGCCGTTGAGGCCGAAGATGAACTTGGCAAAAAGTATTTTTATCGCCAAAAGACCTACCGCTATCACGAAGCGGGGCGTCTTCATGCATTTGCCTACCATGGCAAGCAATGCTTTGTCCCAACTAGGCTCATGAAGCCTTACCTCGAAGACCTCCAGATCAAGCTCGACGAACGATTTCCGGCTCTCAAGTACCGTCAAGTCTATTACGATGATGTGACGCGCCGCATGATAGTAGATGGAATCTTTGGACGTTTTGTTGCTGTTCAGACGGATATTGAGAACGAAGAGGACTTATTAAAGAAAATTGCTGCACTACAGGAGTGGTTTCTCGCGGAAGGCGGGATACCCGAGTCCGTAGAAGAATCAAACGAGCCAGAGGTTGCGCCGGTTGCGCAATCTAAAGCTGCCGACGCTGATATGCCGGCCACACCCAGTGCACTGCCAGCGTTCCCGGATAGCATCTCGTTTGTTCAAGTTGACACACAAGTTATCGAGGGTGTCACTGTCAAGAGTCGTGTACTAATTAGTTTGCCATCAATCGCTAAGTATGTCGGAGTCGAAACCGACTATGTTTCCGAGTGGGTTAATTCATCGACGTTTATCGATCATGTTCTTAGTCTCCACCACAAGCAAATCCATAATCCGGATATTTCCGGATTATGGAAAAAGGGCATACAAAAGCCACTAACACCGTTCTTGCCTCTTGAGCTAGTGCCTGAGTTCATTGTGGCATTTCGTCAGAGTGGTAGGACGCCATCGTTCCCGGGTCGTGCGGAGCAACTATACCAGCTAGCAAAGAACACGTTGGAGGCGGTTGGTATAGCGATTGCAGGCGATACGAAACAGGCGGCCAAAGAGCTGGCCAAGGTGAGCGAAAGCCTCGGCATCACTGCTGCTGACCAGGTCATCGAAATATTTAAGCGTTACGAATCTAGACCATTCCAAGTCCAAACAACGAAAGCCTTTATTGGCAAGGTGATGAGCGAAAAAAAGGACATTAAATCGGTTACTGGTGAGATTACTCTCGGCGTCACCGACCGATACCCTGCACAATGGCTCATGGATGGTAAGAGGCGGAATCTACCGTCCAAATTACGCACATCGGGTCGAGAAGCTATGCGTGCAATCTCTCCTGCTGACAGTGTTGGAGTTACCTTTAGCGAGAATCACTATGTCAAGGATTCCAGTAACATGAAAGAGGTTATCGAAACTGGCAGGCAGGGGAAAATATTCTATCAACGACTAAAGGATGTCGGTCTGCTTGACGATTAAATCCCTTAGTTAAGCTGCTTGTCGTCATCGACTCTAGTGAGCGAATGGGTGGTTCGAATCCTTTCAAGACACATGAGAGGATATAAATCAAACAACAGGGGCGGGGTGTTTAATATCGTTGTCGCTGCGACATCAAAAAAATACATCAAAGCATGAAAAAGATCGCAGAATTGCTTCTGCGACCTCTGTTTGTAATAGATTATTATTGCGAATAGTTCTCATTTGGTCGGGGTGAAAGGACTCAAACCTTCGACCTCTCGGTCCCAAACCGAGCGCGCTATCAACTGCGCCACACCCCGATAGGTGTTGTACCTGAGTGATTATATCCTATTTTTTAACCTAAATCTAGGGGTTGAAGTGGATTTTTCGCTATAAAACCGCTACGATCGTACTATGTTACGAACACTTCTTAAACGCATATACCGCCACAGAGCAAGCTTTGGTGAGCGCCACGTGATCGCAATTATTCTTGGCAGTGCACTTACGGCGATGGGGTTGAGCTTAGCAATAGGCTTGCAGCAAAGTGTATGGTTTGATGAGGCGTATTCAATTTTTCTTGCTAAACAGCCATGGGGGCAGCTACTGCATTTGACGTCTGTTGATACACACCCACCGCTTTACTATGCACTCTTGAAGGTATGGGGGGGTGTGTTTGGCTGGAGTGAACTGGCGCTTCGTAGCCTGAGTGTGCTCGCGCTTGGTGCGTCGGTTGCCGTGGGCGGGCTGCTCATTAAGCGCCTATTCGGAGCGCGAGTGGCTGCGGTTGCCGTAATGATACTGGCGATATCACCATTCTTGCTGCGTTATGGATTTGAGATTCGTATGTATGCGATTGGTTCGCTAGTCGGTATTGCGGCAACGTACG
>CAMPKW010000064.1 GCA_946887425.1 uncultured Candidatus Saccharibacteria bacterium
TTGAGCATCTGCGTAACTGCCGCCATAGTTTTCCCAGCCGTTTTGTGGAGTCATATTGACAAAGTTGTGCGGGCCACCAGCTGGCATGAACCGAATATTTTCCAGCGACACCCAGTCGGCCGCACCGTCATTGAATCGAATGGTACCATCCGCATAAACATCCACGCGAGCAGACGCGTACGGGTAATTCGCTCCTACGAAAATAAGCGTACCATTTGGTCGATAGCCAACCGGTAGCTGACCAATAATATCACCTGAAGCTGGTGAGCCAGTATGCTTAATGAGCCCTTTTAAAACTACGAGTACTTCTGCGGTTTTTGTGTAACCTTCTACGTTGTAAGTACTACATTAATTTGTCCAACCGGTCCTGAATACAATTGAGCCCCAACGATTGATAGCAAGCGTTGCCGAGTTTGATGTGAGCGTATCGTAAGCATCAGAGATGACCACTCGGTAGCGATAATTATCCCAATCAATATTTACGTCTGAAAGAGAGTATGAATTACTGGTTGCGCCGCCGATATTATACCAATTAACGCCACCATTGGTAGAGCGTTGCCACTGGTAATTGACGTCATTGTAATTGGTGTCAACTTCGAAGCGCACGTCTTCCCCGGCGACCACCGTGACGCTATTTGGGTGATCAAGTATTTCGAGGAAAATATTCTGTGGCGGGTCGCTTTCAATATTTAGTTTACTCGCACGTATTGAGGCGGTATGGTCAACTGGTCGCCCAGCGACGGTCGTTTCGGCGGAAAGAGTGACACGGATTGTTTCGATACCGTCCATGATAGCTGCTCGAGCAGCAAGCGTATTAATGGTACTTGTAGCACCTCCGTTTGGAGCGCTTGCGGTTGGGCTTGAGAAGTAATCAATGTTAAATTCGCTGACATTATCGAGCAGTCGTATGTCATTTGATTTACAAACTGTGCCGGACACACCCGGTGCGCAGCTTGGTAGTTGCCATGGTGTGTCGCAAAGGCCAGGTGTACCACGGCCTTGCTGCATAATGACACGTCGCCATAATGTTTTTGTGCCGTCACTATTAGTTTTAGTGAAGTAGACGGCGTTGTAGGTGAGTAATTTGTTCGTTGTCTTTTCGCTACAATCGCCGCTTGGCATATTAGTGTACACGGGTGTTCGAGCTGCTTCCATTGGGTTCATGTTTGTAGCAAAAGTGCGCAGTATGAGCATGTTGCCATTACTACCTACATTCGTAAAGCTGTTGACCGGTGCAGTTCCGTTAGTGTATCCTTGCGGGCTTGGTCCAGCAATTTCATTGCCGGCAAGAAACGCGCCACTTAGTTTTACGTCGCGCTCGATCACGTTAAGCGCATCTTGCGCACTATACACCATACTATTTTGTGCTTGGGTTTTAAGTACCTGGCCGGTGAGTGTCACCATCACGGTAATGAACGCACCGAGTGCCAAGATGACGATTGGTGCTACCACGAGCATTTCTACGAGCGTAAAACCAGCTTGTTTATTTGGCGACGTAAAGCGCATGTTTTACCTCCTGTCGTTCGGTACTAGGGCCGTATGCAACCGTAATCTCAACTCGCATAATACGGTCGCTCCAAGTGCTTCCATTGCAGCCTTGGGGTGCTGATAGTGTGCGTGTAATAGTAGGTGTATCGAGGCCATGTCCACTTGGCGCCGGGAGAAGGGTGCTTGCAGCTGTCGTAGAGCATGTTGGTGTGAGTGCGGTGGCTTTACGTAGCTCTTCGTATGCAAGATTACTGGCGCGGGCGCGAAAGCGTGCTTCGCCGCCATCGGCAACGATGACACTATAGAGCTGGTAGCCTGTTGCTACAAATGCCACCGCAACAAATAAGGTGATGAGAAGTTCAACGACAGAGAAACCGGTTTGAGAATTTTGCTGCATCATTATTGATTATCGCTCGTAACCATATGTATAGTGCTGTCAGTTTCAAGGCGGTAATAAAGGTTAAAGCGACGACACTCCTGAGAACCACTTATGCAAAGTACATTATCTGAGGTGAGTGGTTGATATACGTAAGTGCTTGGGGTCGGGAGTGGACGAATACCGGTAGTTGTTTCAAGGGTGTTGGTCGCTGCTATTAAACTAAAATCGCTTCCTGCGGTGCCGCTACTACCGGGCGCAATCAGTGAATCGCGATCGATATCTCGAAGATTGTTCATCGTAAATTCATCATCGCTGTAAGTGACGAGGCTAGTTGAAGGATAGCGAGCTGCCGGTGTATTACTGGTACTTGGGCCAGAGTCGTAATATACCTCTAGCGCTCGAGCGATATTGGCGACATCTGTCTTTCGCTCGACGTCACGCGCATCGGCCTGGCCGCTTCTAAGATTGACGACAGCAAGTACCATTAAAATAGCCATAATAACAATGACGATGAGTATCTCCACCAAGGTAAAGCCACGCTGACGCTCCATAGTTATAGCATAAGGGTTTTACGCGAAAACTACAAGCTTAAAGCTCGAGCGGCTCTTGTTCGATTATGATATGGAACATATCGCGAACTGCGCCAATAATTTCATCACGAGCGGCTGCTAAGTCGCTGTAGCTGGTGGCCGATTCATTGATGAGAACAAGCGCATTCTTATCGTGTACACGCATACCGTGAAGTACTTGCCCTTTCAGACCTGTTTGTTCAATTAGCCAGCCAGTTGGTACTTTGAAGCGTCCATCGGGCATGTCGTAAGTGGGTATGTCGGGATGGGTATTTTTTAATTCAGTTAGCTGCCAGTCTTCAACGATGGCATTTTTAAAGAAAGAACCAGTATTTGCAATGAGTTTAGGGTCGGGAAGTTTATTTGCTCGAATTTCGGTGACAGCATCGCGCACCACCTGAGGAGTAAATAGGGTGGTGCCGCGTTCGTCGAAGTATGATTGTAGTGCTGCGTAAAAAGGTGGCTGAGGTGCTGCTTTATAAAGTTTCAGGGTGATGGATGTAATGACATAGCGCCCTGCTTGTTCACCGCGAAAAATACTATGACGATAGGAAAAGCCGCATTGATTATTTTCAAGTGTTACAAAC
>CAMPKW010000065.1 GCA_946887425.1 uncultured Candidatus Saccharibacteria bacterium
CCGGGTTCCCTGCCTCGTCTTGGTACCCTTCGTACTGAGCGCGAACCGCCTTTGCTGGATCAGCCGGCTGCAACTGCTCGAGGGCACGGAGGCGAAGTGCCGGTAGCTCTTCCCATGCAAAGTCGTGCGGGATATCCATGAGGGTTAATGCGAGAAGCTGCATCAAATGCCCCTGAATCAGGTCACGAAGTGCCCCGGTTTGCTCGTAGAACTGAGCGCGTCCTTCAATACCGATCTTTTCGCTTGCCACCACTTCGATCGCTTCGATAAAATTATTGTTCCAAATATTGCCAAACAGCGCATTGCGTCCGCGGAAGGCCACGATGTTTTGCGCCATTTCTTTCGCCAAATAGTGGTCGATACGGTAGAGCTGCTCTTCACTGTAGTAGCGAGCAGTGTGTTCAATCATACGGTGCGCTGAGTCGAGATCCATCCCAAACGGCTTTTCAAACAAGATTTTTACATTGGGCGTATTGAGCCCCGCCTGCCCCATAAAGTCGACGATATCCGTCGCGGCCGCTGGCGGTACCGACAGGTAGGCGATCAGCTGCTCGTCGTCAGCTAGGGCCGCATAGTCCTTCAGGCGCGTGTAATCCTCACTCTTAGCGAGATCCATCGAAAAGATCGACACCTTATCAGCCAGCGTCGCATCACCAAGTGAACTAGTAAGTAGTTCATCGACGTTCACCTCACGGCGCGAGACACCGATGATCGACAGACCGTTAAACTCCCCTGCCGCATGAATCGCCTTCAGCGCAGGTAGAAGTTTACGGGTAGATAGGTCACCAGTGATACCGAAGATAAGGAGTTTTGTTTTCATACTTCTTTTAGTATACACCCAAAAATAAGCATATACTATACTTTATATAGCAATGATTATGCTAGTCCAGTAATAGTCTCTTAGACCTACACAGAAAGTGCGTAAGCAAATACCGTTAATCCCATTACACATACAGAGGTGATTAAAAAAATAACAGCAGCAGCCTTAAGCCAGCCCCTTATTTTGAATAGCGCAGTCACAGATAGCAGGATGGACAAACCAACAATCACAATAACGCCGGGGGCACGTACACTAACAGTATCCAGGTCGTGACGTGCATCATAACCACTTAATGCACTCACTAGCCACATATAAGCAAAGACAGAAAACCCCGCCAGTACCCCGCTGGCAATTAACCATTTAACACCCTTTTGCTTCAGATAATTACTCGACATTTTTAACCTCACTCAAGTCTTGGTCTTCTTATTAACAAAACTGTTCCAACTATTATAACTATAGCTGCTAGTCCGATAAAGATCTCTACCAGCATGGACCTTGGGGGTAGGTCTATTTGATTAGAGTCCTTATAAGCTCCGCGCTCGTCACTCAAGAAACCATTCGGCGCACTAACTCTAGTACCACCAGTACCCAACCCACCACCACTGTAACCCATATTGCTAGTATATGAAGTAGCCGCAGCAATAGTCATTGTGTCACGTTTAGCGACTAGTGTATCTCCAATATAAGGGTCACAGGCATCGTCGATACCATCTCCATCCACATCCTCATTGACTGGCTGCAGAAAAAGGCATGCCTGCTCACTATCGATAACGCCATTATCGTCAATATCACTCGGATCATTACCAGCCACAAAGATGATCTGCTCAAGCGCTACCGTTTCCCCCGAATATGCAACACCCTCCACTGCGAGAGTGTGGTAACCAGCAGAAATGCTACTTGGAATTGCTATTGCAACACTTACTGACCCATTCGAATCTACAGTATACTCTCCAAGTTCTGTCGGCTCAGAATAAAGCGTTAGCTTGGCCGTACTACCGGGCGTGAATGAGTATGGCCCTGTCGAAAGATTCATTAATGAATCTTTATGAACTCCGCCAAGTATCAAGTCACTTCTATAGTTAGTCTTTACGTAGGATGAATCACCAGCAAAATAGACTGGTCTCTCAATATTATCTTTTGTCGCACCATAGTTAGGGCACATCCTCCCACCATCGGAACAAATAGTATAATCGAGAAGACTTTCTCCACTAACATTCTTATCATTCCAAATACTTAAGGCAATAGCCTGATGACCCCTAAAGTTCGGATGAAATGACTCCTGGAGTTCACTACTACCCCACATTGCAACACCGGTAACATAAGATTCACCTTTATCACAAAGCCGATGACCCTCTAAGCTATTCTCTACATCCAAATACTTCACCCCCGCAGCCTCTGCCGCCTGCTTAATGACTTTGTTAATATATACGACACCATTCTTCATCATCTCTCGCTCTTCGGAATTTAACATGCCAATATTTGCAGGGCAGGAAGCCTCTTTGGACCCGTTAATAAATTGCGGATACCCCACGACATAGATTTTTGCTTTTGAGTCCGACGCCTTATAAAGCTCCTCGTAAAAAGCTTTAAGATTATCAAATTGATCAAGAATTTCCTTTGCCAGCTGCGTCCTGCCCTGGCTTTGAGCAAACTTACACGTATCGGCCGCCATGACACATGTCTTAATCTTATCTCCAAACCCAATATCATTTCCACCCATAGTAAGTGTAATTACACGTGGCTTATATAGTTTGACAAACTCAAGTTGCTTTTGGCGGCCAGGTATCATTTCATTGATTGCCTGGAGTTTTAACGCATGAGTATCAAAACCCCTCAACCTAGGGGAGTTATCGTTTCTAGCACCTTTACCCTGACCTTCATATTTATCACTGGACTGCATTTTTGCATCCCATGTTGTAGCTCCAGAGCATGCTACCGTATTCCATTGTCTAGGATTGTCGAGTGCCAACTCCATGCCTCGTGCCAAGAGGTATGGATATGAGCGCGTGCTGATATGACACTTCTCCCGCGGCTGCCCTGTCTTCTTTTGCTCCTCATTGTCTGTATAGTCTCGATAATATTTATGGCCAAAGTCATTCTTTTCCACATCTCCTTCGCCACTTGAATATGAATCTCCAAGTGCAAGATAATCAAGTTTCGATTCATCTGAATAACCAGGAGCTCTAAGTGTGCGCC